>JABWAJ010000248.1 GCA_013361075.1 Saprospiraceae bacterium
AGGGGGAAGTACTGCATGGGATGCGGGTAAGTATTGCAATATTTGGGTTGTTGCCATGTCTGACGGTCTTGCGGGGTATGCCCAGATGCCTGGCGGCCCGGAAGCCACCGATGGCATTGTCATAAACGAACAGTTTTTTGCCAGGGCTGCACGGGTTAGTATAGGCGATACGATCACAATGGGCCGGACGCTCGTACATTTAATGGGATCCTATTTAAATCTGTACGAACTCTGGAGTGAGGATGTCCCCTGCATGGATGACTATGTAGAAGATACACCCGTTCACAATGCCCCGAATGGCGGTATGATCCATTACCGCCATGTAAGCCTTTGTGGTGAAAATCCAGTAGAAATGACCATGAACCTGATGGACGCTACTCACGAGAATAACCAATACATGTTTACCCGGGGCCAGGTCTGGAGGATGCAGGCAACTTTGGCTAAAAAGGGCTTTCGGGGCCAACTGGGACATACACCGACACCCTGTTCATCGGCGGCTGACATGGCTATGGCTAAGGGAAGCGTAAAAAGTGAAGGATCAGACAATCAGGGACTTAAGTTACAGGTATTTCCGAATCCTGCAAGGGGTAAGTTTACAGTTGAAATCCATTCGGAACAGACAACAACCGCAGAAATCCGCATCTTTGATGTGTTGGGCAAACCCTTGTATGGACAATCTGTGCAGTTGCCGGGCGGAAGTGTTCGCCATGAGATCAGTACCGATCGGTGGAGCGCAGGAACTTATATGGTTTCGGTTGTATCAAACGATCAATATTTGACTCAAAAAATCTTCGTAGAAAAATAAATCGTTTGCCAGCCGGATTTGACGCCGGAAGGGAAAATTATAAGGTTATTGCCCGGGTGTGCCCTGATAACTTTTTGGCTCAGGAAGACTGCCTGCTTCCGGAACAAGCCTCAGGTATTTTTTACCTGTATCAACTCCCCCGCAATACTCACTGCAATCTCTTCCGGCGTCCGGCTGTTTATCCTCAGCCCGATTGGCGTCCGAATACGTGCCAACTGTGTTTCCGGAAACCCTTCCCTGCGCAGTTGGTCCAGCAAGGTTGTCATTTTTGCTGCGCTGCCCAGCACGCCAAAATAGCGGAAGTTTTTGTATAGCAACTGCCGGATCACCACTGCGTCCGTCCGGTAGCCGACGGTCATGACGACCACATACACCTCGTTTCCGGAAGGGACCCAATCGCCGATGTTTTCGTAGTGGTCTATCTGCAGTTTTTTATGGACAAAGCGGTTTTTTGCAAATGTATTCAGGTCGGCCCGGTCGTCAAATAAAGTGATGTGGAAATCCAATTTCGACATCAATTCTGATAAAGCCAGGGCGCAATGCCCGCCACCAATAAGGTAGAGGTGGTGTTTTGCGCCGAGGTTTTCTTCAAACAAAAAGGTCTGATTCGGGTGGCGCTCAAAGCGAAAGGTCTGTTCGTTCTTCCGGTCTTGCAACACCCGAAAACCTTGTTCATTAATTTGCAAAAGGGCTGGTTTTCCCTGCTTTAAACACCGGATAGCCGCGCGAACCACAGGCAGGTCCCCGAATTCCGGTTGCAGAAAAATAACGCTTTGTTCGCCGGAGCAAATCATGCCGCTTTGATCACCGGATTCATCTTTTCGATGGATTTGCCGTTTGAGCAACGGCTCACGGATGCTGCGTTGTAATCGCGATTTTGCCAATTCCACCAACTTGATTTCCATGATGCCGCCCCCAATGCTGCCGCACAGGGAACCTTCGGCATCTACTGCCATTTTGAAGCCCGCCCTTCCGGGGCTGCTGCCAATGCTTTCTGCTACAACCAGCAATGCTACCGGTTGCCGGGATTTCAGGTGCCGGGCAAGAAATTTCCAAACGCCCTTTTCTACATCAGTCCGCATATTCCGCCTGCAATTGGTGCAAACTCAGCATTACTTTTTCCGGGGTAAACGGTGCGTCAAAATCCGGGCAGGCTTCGGGACAAAACGCCCTAACGGCTTCCCGAATCGCAAAATAAGCGCCGATGCCATACATCAGTGGCGGCTCACCCACCGCTTTCGAGTTGAAAATAGCAAGATTCGGCCGGTCGGTTTGCAGGGGTTCTACGGCAATCTCTTTAGGCACGGCATAGATGTCCGGAATTTTGTAAGTAGAAAGGGCATTGGAACGCAACCTTCCGGATGCATCGTAGACGACTTCTTCGAGCGTCATCCAGCCAAGGCCCTGCACAATGCCACCCTCAATTTGCCCAAGATCTACGGCATCATTCATGCTTTTTCCAAAATCGTGAACGGTTTTTACAAAATCAACTGCATAAGTGCCCCGGAGACAATCCACAGTTACTCCTACAGCAGCAATGCCGTAAACATGATAAGCAAAAGGATGGCCTTTGGCGGTTGTCCAGTCGAAATGGACTCCCGGCGTGGCGTAATGGGCGTGTTCGCTGAGGCTGATGCGTTTTACAAAAGCTGCATTTATCAGGGCTTTCCAGTCTAAAGCTGTTGGTCGGTTGTTGTACAGGACAAGGCCGTTTTCCACTCGAATGGCCTCAAGGTGCTGCGCGGGGTCATCCTGTGGAAACAATTCCTCCGAGGCTACCTTTTTCAGGCGGCTCAGGATGGCTTCACAAGCCAGTAAAGTCGCTTTTCCATTCAAATCTGCAGTTGCGGAAGCTGCCGAAGGAGACGTATTCGCAATGCGCAGGGTATTGGTGGTGTGCACATTGACCCATTCTGCAGGTATGGAAAAGGTCCGGGCGGCCACCTGCAACATTTTGGTATTCACCCCCTGGCCCATTTCTACCGCGCCGGTAGAAACCGCTACGGAGCCGTCGGTGTAGACATGCACCAGCGCCCGTGCCTGGTTCATCAGCGTTTTGGTAAAAGAGATGCCGAAGCAAATGGGCATCAAGGCCAAACCGCGTTTCAGGTAAGCATTTTCGGCGTTAAAATCAGCTGTTTCGCGACGAAGGTGTTCAAAATTAAACTGCCGGTCGGCCTGTTTCCAGGCGGCGACAGCTTCACTTTCGGCTAATTGCCCGTAAGGAAATTCGTCACCGGGTTGGAGCAGGTTTTTCTGTTGGATGGTGGCTGGCGAAACCCCCAGCTTTTCGGCGGCATGCACAATCGCAGATTCGATCACAAACATACCCTGTGGGCCGCCAAAGCCACGGAAAGCAGTATTGGGGGGCAAATTGGTGCGGCAACTATAGGCCGTAGCATCGACATTGGGAACAAAATAGCTGTTGGTGCAATGGAACAGCGTGCGCTCCAGTACGGCAGGGGAGAGGTCTGCTGCTGCTCCGGCGTTTTGGTAAAAAACGACCTCGTAGGCTTTTATTTTGAACTCCTGATCCAGTCCGATTTTGTAATCGGCCGAATAAGGATGCCGTTTGCCGGTCATGCGCATGTCTTCCATGCGATGCAGACTATATTTCACCGGGCGTTTGGTCAATTGCGCACCCACTGCGCAAAGGGCTGCCCAGGTATTTGCCTGGTCTTCTTTGCCCCCGAAACCACCTCCCAATCGCCCGATCTCTACCTCGATGCGGTGCATGGGCAGCCCCGTTACCTTAGACACCGCACGTTGTACGGCGGTAGGCCCCTGTGTGGAAGCGTATATCTTGAGGCCTCCTCCTTCGGTAGGTAAAGCATACGCGCCCTGGGTTTCAAGGTAGAGGTGTTCCTGCCCGTTCACATTGGCCTGCCCTTCAAAAACATAAGCGCAAGTCTTAAAAGCGCTGGCCACATCGCCGAGGCAAAAGCGCTTGGGAGGGATGATGAGTTCCCCTTTTTCAAAAGCCACCCGGGGGTCGGTGATGACTTCCATGGGTTCAATTTCTACCGTGATTGTTTTCACCGCAGCCCTTGCTGTTTCCTCGCTTTCCGCCAACACCAGGGCAACAGGCATGCCCTGAAAGTGGACGTGCCCATCTGCTAAAAGCGGCTCGTCGGGAATGATGCCCCCGATCTGGTTTTCCCCACAGAGGTCTTTGGCGAGGATGATTTTAGCCACCCCGGCCATATTCAGGGCTGTTTCAAGGTGGATGTCTTTGATTTTGCCATGAGCGTGCGGGGCGTCAAAAACGCAGGCAAACAAAGTCCCCTGTTGCAAAGGCAGGTCATCTAAATAGACCGATTCGCCGCGTACATGGTTATGGGCATCTATGTTTTTCATCGTTGGTGTGTAAAGTGAGCCAAAAATAACTGCTTCGCCAACAATCGTTTATAGGTTGCTGAACCACGAACATCTGAAATCGGACTGATTTCAGATTGCAGGATGTCGGCGGCTTCCGCGAAAACAGGATCATTCAAATCCGGTTTGCCGGAAAATGGCTTTCCAATCAGGAAAGCCGATGTTTTTTTCAAATAAAGGGGAATGGGGGCTACGCCGCCGGTTGAGACATGTGCTTCTGTTATCAGGCCATTTTGCATGCGCAGGAGTGCTGCGGAATTTACGGTGGCAATGTCTAAGTGAGTACGCTTGCTCACTTTTTCAAAATTGAACTGATACTCGCCTTCGGGTTTCCGGAAGCGGATCAATTCCAGTACTTCGTCAGCTGTTTTGTTCAGGGATTTGTAACCCAGATAAAAATCGCGGAGGGGGAGTTCGCGCTTTTGGCCATTGGCCAGTACGATGCGGGCATCCAGTGCCAGCAACCACACTGTCAGGTCGCCGATTGGCGAAGCATTGACCAGGTTGCCGGCTATAGTTGCCATATTTCTGATGGGGGTGGAAGAAACGAGCTTCAGGTGCTTGTGCAAATCGGGAAAAATGGCCTGGAGGTGTGGCGATTCCAATAAATCCGAAACGGTTGCTGCGCCACTGATCTCAATAAAATCGCCTGTATCGTAAATCCCCCGCAGCCGGGGTTGGTTAAACAGATGCCGGGCAGGTGCGTGCACCATGGTGTCGTGCCGTTGCACATAAAGATCTGTTCCTCCGCCGATCATTAATCCCGTTGCTTTTTTTTCAGCATCAGCGGCAGGCTGCTGCCATGCCTTCAATTGAGCAGGAACGGCTGCAAAATTGGCGGGCACGATGCCCTGGCGGATCGCAAAATCTACCGGGGTTTCCTCCTGCCGTTCCTTCAATAGGTCAACCAGCCGGAGGGTAGCACGTTCGATGGATTTATACCCGGTGCAGCGGCAAATATTGCCGTCAATAGCAGCGATGGCCTGCTCTTGTGTTGAAGGCGCAGGTTTCAGGCAAAATCCGGTTAACGATACAACAAAACCTACTGTACAAAAGCCGCATTGGGTGCCGCTTTCGTCAACCAGCGCTTTTTGTACCGGACTGAGGGCCCCTTTGCCGGGCGGATTGATGCCTTCTACAGTGACTACGTGCCTGCCCTGTACATTGGCTAAAGGAGTAAGGCAGGAGGTCATTGACCGGTAGGTTATGCCTCCTTTTGAGTCTAACTCCCCGATGAGTACGGTACAGGCACCGCAATCACCTTCGCGACAACCGCATTTTGTACCGGTCATCATTTTATGGTACCGGACGAAGTCAAGTACAGTCATTCCTGACGGAAGGTCGGTATGGATGGGTTCGTTGTTGAGGAGAAAGTAGGTCATGGTGCTGGAATTCAACCCCCTAACCCCATAAGGGGAAATAAAACCCGGAGGCAATTAATGATTTTGTTTTTTGATTGCTGCTGTTGCCCCGCCTCTTCCTTGTTGATTCTCCTTTCCGGGATTAGGAGTCGGGCTCTAAATATAGCGATTTTTTTGACACGCAATCTGAATCAATTGGCCAAGATATTACCTTGTGCCATTAAAACAAAAACAATTATGGAAACGCCACCGTCGCCGCCAAGGATTACCATGCGAAGTATCTTTGAGGGCATTCTGGACATTTTTAATTTGGAACACGGGTTGATTTATACCTCAATTGCCCTGACCCTGAAGCCTGGCATCGCCATTCGAACCTATTTATACGAAGACCGTACCAGGCTGGTGAAACCGTTTCGGTTTTTGCTGCTGACGATTGCGCTGGCAACTTTTGCAACCATCCAATACTTCAAATATTCGTTGGCAGGCGAAGAAATCTCAGCCGGATTTTTTGACGGATTGCAACAGGGAACGGAAAGTGCTGCGGCGAATCCCGGTGCCTCGCAGTTGCGTACGGAAGCATTGGCCAAACAGATAACTGACATCACCAAAAATTACATTAACCTTTTTTTACTGGCGGGTGTACCCATTGTATCGCTTGCTACGAGTTGGGTTTTTCGCCGCAAAATGAACTATGCCGAACACTTAGTCCTCAATAGCTACATCACCGGTTACATGACAATGGGATATTTGGTGCTGATGCCTTTGCTGTTTTTTTTGAACTTTGTGACGTTCACTCAATTGTATTCCCTTTTTCTGTTGATTTACAGCTCCTGGGCTTATAGTCAGGCCTTCCGGGAAAAAATAGGGGTGGGCATCGCGAAATCGCTGTTGGCCACCCTTATTTACTTAGTGCTATATTATGTGGTCATCATTGTGCTGCTAATCGGGATGGTGTTCTTTAATACCTGATGATCTGTTTCACCTTTGTACCCTGTTCTGATTGTACCCGAAGCACATAAACACCGGGGGGGCGAGCCTCCAGGTCAATTGCCGTAAACGTAGTATTTTCCAGCGGACGGCTGAAATGTACAACCCCGTTGAGGTCGAGGAGTGATAAATTGCCGGAAACCGCTTCCTGAAACTGGATCTGAACCAATCCGGAAGCAGGATTAGGGAAAATTTTGAAATTCGTTCCCAGCGCAGCTTCGTCTGTTGCTGTAAGAACCGGATCAAAACGGGTTCCGGAATTGAGCACTTCTTTGGTATCCACATTCTGAACAAAAGCCAGCACGTATATTTCAGCGGCATTCCAGCCGTTTTCGAGGGTATAATCAAAGGTCAGGGTGGTTGAACTTCCCGTTGCAGCGGGAGTAAACGCGTCGCCGGAGATGTCCGTCAGCATTTTCCGGAACACATTGTGGTGCAATGTTTCGCCGTTGGGTGAAGTATAAGCCAGTTCTCGTTCAGCAACTGCAACAAAAAGCCGGAGGTTACCTGCCGGGGCCTCGCCAAGGGTATATACCTGAATGGTGGCCTGGCGGCTGTTGCCGGTTGTTTCCGTGACAGCTAATGCAATCGGGCTGGTTTGGCCCTGCATTCCCTGAAGCACAGTGGCAGTAACCTGGTTGGCAGAAGTCGAATTGAGCCCGTTGCGCACTACACGCGGGGTGCCGGAGATGTTGTAAAATGAAGTGCGGGCACTGTTTTGACTTGGGTTGGCTAAGTACAGCAGGCAATTGTTGTAAGGATAAGGCGGATGATAAGCAATGTGGTGTACGTCGTCTTCAAAATTGGCGATGGTATTGAAAAACCCGGGGTTCTGGCTGGCACAAACAGAGCAACGGGTATTGGTGAAATGTTCCAGCATGATGTAGCGCTTGGCGCTGGATTGGGTAAATGCGCTGGTTGCCAGAAAGAGCAGTAGTGCGATCAGGTTTACCTTTTTCATAGAGCGGTTAAATTTTGATATGAATGACTATACGTTTAAGTTGTCGCAAAGTTACTTCAATATTTTTCGCCCTGTTGTCGCCATGCCGATGATTGGAGGGGGCGCAAAGAGATTTATTTGACTTTTTTGGTTTTAAAAACCGGGTGTTTAAATTTTTTGATAATACAATCGTCTAAAAAAAAGGTTAAAGTTTTTTTTTTATGGATTCGGCTTTTAATTTTGATCCACCTCGGATGGATATTGCCAATTTACAAATACAAAAGGCAGTATCAAAAAACAACAAACATACTAACATGAGGGACCATTAAGCTTCTGGTATGTTTTGCCTTACGAACCTTTAGAAGGAGACTACCAAAGATTTTCTGGGTTAAGAACAACATTCATGAGTAAGGAAAAATTT
>JABWAJ010000249.1 GCA_013361075.1 Saprospiraceae bacterium
ATTCAAGGGCTTACTGGTTCATGTCTTTGGTAAAATTGCTGCGGCTTTCTGCTCTCTCGTTTTCAATGACACTTTTTGCCCCTGATTCGCATGAGTCATCCCGAATTTTGGTTAAAAAAGACCTCGGAGAAGTCATCTGTTTGTAGAAAATAATCGAAAGGCAATTTTTCGACCTCGGAGAGGTCGCACGGGGCCACCATGATGTCAAACGGTTCCTGAGCTTATCGAAGGATCACCGCCGCTTATGTGACCTCTGCGATGTTGCTTTTCTTTTGCAATGAATTGATCTACAAATAATTGACTTCTCCGAAGCCTGGATCCGGGTTTAAAAAAATTCGGGATGACTCATGTTTATCCCTTATGCCTGTGCAGCTTCCAGCGCCTTAATGGGTTGCCGGAAAACCACTACATCGTCAAACACATCAAGTACCAACTTGCTTTTCGGCTGTACATCTCCCATCAGCATTTGTTTGGAAAGCTGGTTCAGGACCCGCTTTTGAATTACCCGCTTCAACGGCCTGGCGCCAAACTCGGGATGATAGCCTTCTTCTGCCAGCCAGTTCATTGCTTCGGGCGTAACACTCAGGCTTATTTCCTGCTTGGCCAACATTGCTCTGACTTCCTGCAATTGCAGCTCAACAATACCCCGGATGTCTTTTTTTGTCAGAGGCCGGAACATGATCGTTTCATCAATCCGGTTGAGAAATTCCGGGCGCACACTTTGCTTAAGCAGTTCAAACAATAGCTGCTGGGTTTTCTCTACGATTTCATCCTGGTTGGCCTCGTTAATCTTTTCGAAGTTTTCCCGAATGATGTCCGAGCCAATATTCGAAGTCATAATGACGATCGTATTTTTAAAATTGGCAACCCGGCCTTTATTGTCCGTAAGTCGTCCGTCGTCCAGTACCTGCAACAGGATATTCCAAACGTCGGGGTGGGCTTTTTCAATTTCGTCGAGCAAAACCACAGAGTAGGGCTTGCGCCTTACAGCTTCAGTGAGTTGCCCCCCCTCATCATATCCAACATACCCCGGAGGCGCGCCTACAAGCCTGGATACCGCATGACGCTCCTGATATTCGCTCATATCAATGCGCGTCAGCAAGTTTTCGTCATTAAAGAGGTATTCTGCAAGGGCTTTAGCCAATTCCGTTTTACCTACGCCGGTCGTGCCGAGGAAAAGGAAGGAGCCTATTGGGCGGCGTTCGTTTGACAGGCCCGTCCGGCTGCGGCGGATGGCATCCGAAACAGCTTCTACTGCTTCATCCTGGCCAACAACCCGGTGGTGCAACTCTTCTTCGAGATAAATGAGTTTTTCCCGTTCACTTTGAAGCATCCGGGTCACGGGGACTCCGGTCCATTTACTCACAATTTCGGCAATGTCTTCTGCGTCCACCTCTTCTTTGACCAGCAATTTGCTGTTCGATTGCATGTCGAGCAGCCGTTCGTTGTATTCGTTCAAACGTTTTTGGGCATCTGGAATCCGGCCATAGCGAATCTCGGCGGCCAGGCTGAAACTGCCTTCACGCTCGGCGCGTTGGCCATCTTGCTTGAGTTGTTCCAGTTCACCTTTAATCTTTTGAATACCCAGTACAATTTCCCGCTCATTCTCCCACCGGGCACGCAAGGATTGACGGCGCTCATCGAGGTTGGCAAGCTCTTCATTGATACGCGAAATTTTACTTTCGTCATTTTCGCGCTTCATTGCTTCCCGCTCAATCTCTAATTGCCGGATCCGGCGCTCAACCTCGTCCAGTTCTTCAGGCATTGAATTCATTTCCAGTCTCAACTTGGCCGCAGCTTCATCCACAAGGTCGATTGCTTTGTCCGGTAAAAACCGATCCGTAATGTACCGTGTAGACAGTTGTACTGCGGCAACAACCGCTTCGTCTTTGATGTTGATCTTATGGTGCGATTCATAGCGTTCCTTCAGCCCGCGCAGGATGGAAATGGCGTCTTCTTCGCCGGGTTCATCTACCAGAACGGTCTGAAAACGGCGCTCCAATGCTTTATCGTTTTCAAAGTATTTTTGATATTCGTTGAGTGTCGTTGCGCCAATGGCCCGTAATTCTCCGCGCGCAAGAGCTGGTTTCAAAATATTGGCGGCATCCATGGCCCCCTGGGCTTTTCCGGCTCCGATCAGGGTATGAATTTCGTCAATGAATAAAAATATCCGCCCTTCTGACGAGAGCACTTCATTGATGACCGATTTAAGGCGTTCTTCAAACTCTCCCTGATATTTTGCACCTGCAATCAACGCCCCCATATCCAGCGCGTAAATTTCTTTATCCCGAAGGTCTTCCGGCACATCTCCCTCTATGATCCGGTGGGCCAGGCCTTCCACAATTGCCGTTTTACCGACCCCCGGCTCTCCTATCAAAATCGGATTGTTTTTAGTCCGACGTGCCAGAATATGCAGTACCCGACGAATCTCCTCCTCCCGGCCAATGACCGGGTCCAGTTTGCCGTTACGGGCCCGTTCGTTGAGGTTGACTGCGTATTTGTTTAAAGAATTATACGTTTCTTCAGCACTTTGGCTCGTCACACGGTTGCCTTTTCTCAAATCCCGGATGGCAGCTTTCAATGCCTTTTCCTGGACGCCACTGTCTTTTAGCATCTGAGAAACAGGGCCTTTCGCCGACAAAATTGACAACAAGAGGTGTTCCAGTGAAATGTATTCATCGCCAAATTCTTTCAGCGCGATGTTTGCGCGCTGGATCGTTTCGTTTACCTCTCTGGAGAGGTACTGACCGTCGGTGGAGGCTACTTTGGGATAAGACTGTACAATGCTGTCTGTAGCTTGTTTTACTGCATTGAAATTTACCCCCAATTTCTTGAACAGAAATGGGGCAACACTCTCATCTACTTCCAGTATGCCTTTTAGCAAATGGCCCATTTCGATTGCTTGTGAATTGCTTTCCAAAGCAATTTGCTGGGCGCGTTGTAAGGCTTCCTGGGATTTTATGGTCCAATTTTTTACGTTCATAGCTGCTTGGTTTTGTAAATCACCTTGATCAAGAAGTGTACCAGCTCTTGATCTTAGTAGCCCTGAATGGTGTTATTTTTTAAAACTACTTGATTATAAACAATTTAATCCTTTTTTGAAAATTAACCAAGCGACAATACGACAGCAAAAAAAAAGTCAACTGCCTCTTTGTCAGTTGACTTTTTTTTATTGGAACATTTTGTCCGGTTTTCTACTCCAGGATTTTGGAAACTTGATGGAACGTCATTCGGTTGCTGCTGTGATGCTGGTCTGATCGCCACTAATCGCGATCGTATCCCACGTCTACCTGTTCATTGATTTTCAGGATTTTGACCTCTGTGCGGCGATTGTGCTGATGTTCTTCTTCGCTGCATTCCACCCCGTCGGAGCAGCGATTGCGTGGAAGAGCTTCGCCGTATCCGATGGCTTTCACCCGTTCCGGAGCGATGTTGCGCTGTATCAAAAACTCTTTAGCTGATTCTGCACGTCTAAGTGACAATTGCAGGTTGTAGTCTTCAGCCCCCCGGCAGTCCGTATGAGCCCCTAATTCAATTTCCATACTTGGATATTGTTCCATGAGTTGTGCCAGGGCTTCCAGTTCATAAGAATCACCGGTTCGGATAGCAGATTTATTGAAGTCGTAATAAATATGCTCTAATACGATTATTGAGCCCTTTCGAATTGGTTCTTTTATTACTCCATTAGCGTTGGGAATCAGTTTTATTTCTGCATCAATGGAACGGCTGCCGCGAATTTTATAGGTAGAAACCAGGCTTTGCCCAGGGCTATAACCCTCCTTTTCAGCAGTGATGGAAAAATCACACCCCATAGGCAGACAGTATTCAAAAATTCCACTGATGTTGGATCGCACCACTTTTTCACTGCCGTCGCATTTATTCACAATGCGGATGATGGCATTGGGTACTTTAGCAAGATAGGGATCAGACAGGACGACTCCACGCAAATTAAGGCAATTACTGGGTTCAATGGTGATTTCAAGGGGTCGCAATTTACCTTCTGATTTGGTAGAATACCGGATTTCCTGAGTGCCGTATCCGGGTTTTGAAACCAGGAAGATGTAATCTTTCCCCAGCTCAACAGCTACAGATGCCTGGCCATTGCGGTCGGTCAGGTGGCGGGGGTCGCCGAGTTCTTCTTCCCTCTTGCGCACCAATTTGAGGGTTAACTCCTCTGTGCGGTTTGTGGCAGGCATGAGTTCGAGGTTGTACAAATCCTCGTTTTTAAGAATACCGTCTTCGGAACACTCGAACACCCGAACAGCAGCCCCTGCGGCGCGTTTGCTTTCCGCTCCATCATAAACAGTAATAAGGGTTTCCTGAAGTTCAGGCAGTTCGATGCCTTTAATGCCTTCTGGTGCCTCAAAAACAAAAATGTCGTCCCGGCCTTTCCCCCCTTCACGGTCAGAGGTAAAGTAGCCCATGACCCCATCTTCATTCAAGACCAGGCCGAGGTCATCTTTGGATGAGTTAAAGGGTTCGCCAAGATTGATGGGATTGCCCCAAACGCGTTTGCTCAAATCTATGAGAAATAGATCCAGGCCGCCAAGGCCATCGTGTCCGTCTGAGCTAAAAAACAGCGTCCCACTTTCATGAAAAAACGGAAAGACCTCATTTTTTGGGGTATTCACTTCTGAACCCAGGTTTATGGGCCTGGACCAATTTCCGTCGTTCTGCCTTTCCACAAAATAAATATCCATCCCCCCGAATCCATCCGACATATCCGATGCAAAAAAGAGTTTTTTCCCATCTGCAGAAAGAGAGGGATGCATGCAGGTGTATTTATCACTGTTGAAGGATAGCTCCTGAACATTTTCCCAGTCGAATTCGCCTTTGTGCGCTTCGTATATTTTGAGGACTACTTTGCCCTTTTTATCGGCGCGACTAACACCTTGCCTGGAATTACTCCGGGTAAAATACATGCGATCGCCTTTCCGGTTAAAGCTCACCGGACCTTCATGCAACTGAGAGTTGATTTCCATTGAAAAGTTTTGCGGCTTCATGGGCATCCCGTTAGGATCCAGTTCAGAGTAGAACAACTCATAAAAAGTCTCCTGCGTTTTTTCATCTACAGGGCCGGAATTGTACCGCGACACGTAAACCATCCCATTGAGGTAAAGCGCCGGTGAAAACTCCATGCCCGGTGTATTGACCTGGGATGCATTTTGAAGGAAAATATCGCGTCGAAGGGCGCTTTTTTCATAAAGCCGCTCTGTATTGCTCCGGGCAGGCTGGGCTGCCAGAGCAATCGGGAAAAGGAAAAACAGGGTGTAGGACAATATGCGCATAGAACAGGGGTTTAAACAGTTGATGCTAAAAAAACCTCGGATTCACAAACTCTTCTCCCTCGGAACGACCACCAATGCAATAACGCAACATCGCCTCGATGCTGCCTGTATTGTGATCCCGCAATTCTGATAACGTATAATCATATGAAATGCCAAAAAGGATGTCATCGGTAATCTGCGCCCCAAAAACCAGGGAAATGGATTCTCCGATTCCACTTTTTTTGGAACCGCCCAGCCGGTAAGAAACACCCGCTGTGAACTTCTCAGAAAAAATAAAATTGACATTGGCATCACCATCAAAAGGAGCCCCTTTTACATATTTTAACAACAATTGTGGTTGCAACTGAACTTTTTCACTGAGATCGAACAAAACTCCTCCCATGACATAAAGGTGGCTTACTTCTTTAGACAATACACCGCCGCCATCTGCCAGGTCTATATTGTTTTGCAAAAGCCGGGGCGCTGAGATGCCAAAAAAGAAACGTTTGCTTCCATAGTAGATGCCTGCTCCAAAATTTGGAACATATTTACTTTGAATTCCTGCAGGGATGGCTACGTCTGTCTCGATTGGCTGGGTAGATTCTGCTTCGTTAAAATTGGAACGAATAAGCCGTACAGATCCCTGCACGCCCAACCCGAGCGTTCCACGGCCAACCCGGATGCGGTAAGCATAAACCGCTTCAGCCGTAAATCGCTCGCTCAACCCAATGGTATGCCTTGAAATGGTGGCACCTATGCCTACCCGCTGGTTAAACAAAGGCATGTTAAAGGTCAACAATTGTGTTTCAGGAGCTCCTTCAATCCCCAACCACTGGCTGCGCGCAAGCAATGAAATACAAGGTGCTTCATTACTGCCGGCATAACCCGGATTAAAGCCCATTTTATAATACATGAATTGCGTAAATTGCTCTTCCTGCTGCGACCAGGCGGTCACACTTAAGCTGAGTAAAAACAAGGTAATCGCCTTTCTCATAAATCTCTTTGTTTTGGGAATAACCGTAAAACTAATTTCACCCCTGCCTCAACGCTGGATCACAACAAATCCCGTCGTTGGCTCACTGCCGTTTCCTAAGGTAATGATGTAAAAATAGGTGTCTGCCGGCAGTTCTTCTCCGTTGAACGTCCCATTCCAATCGCTTCGATACGGAGTGGGTGACCGGAAAACCTCGTCACCCCAGCGGTTAAATATCGAAACCTGGCTGCCCGGAAAAGCTGCGAGATCCAACAGGCAGGGCACTACAAACGTATCGTTAACTCCGTCGTTGTTCGGGGTAATGATGTTTGGTGCTTTACAGGCGGCACCTTCTCCAACAGCGATGGTAACCGTAGCTGTAGCCTCCACGCAGCCCGCACTGCGCACCACATAGGTCAACTGATCTGTTCCTACAAAATTCGGACGCGGTGTATATCGTATTTCTCCATTCCCCAGAAGCTCTACCGTACCATCCGAAGGGCCTGATTGAACAGAAATTTCTGCCCCTGGCGGGATCTGATCATTTAGGGACACATCAAATACGATAGCTTCAGCAAATGGGGTTGAAACCAGATCCGCTAAAGCTACCGGATTGGGAAAGTATAAAACCAGAGCTGTATCACTGACGTTGCACAAGCTGTTGTCTATTACCCATACAAACCGGTTCTCGCCAGTTTGCAGGTTGCGTACTACAGTTGTAGCATTTTGCGGATTATCAATGGTTGTTGCCGGATCAATTGCAACCCAGTTTCCGGTACTGCCCAGAGAAGGAAGCGCCGCACTGATGGTAGCCACTGCTTCGTCATTACAGGCCGTAACATCATTACCTGCATCAGGCGCATTGTCCGATACTGTTACCGAAATCTGGTCTTGTCCGGTTCCACAATTGCCCGTCACCGTCCAGGTAAATACGTAGAGGTTGTTGGGAGCCAATCCGGTAATGAGGGTGTTGGGGTCCGTTGGCGATACAATAACGACACCCAGAATAGCCTGGGCAGACGGTTGCGACCAAATACCCGTACTTCCCATATTGGCCGGCGGCACTGCAGCCAGATTCAGCTCCGAATTGGCACAAACGTGCATGGTTGCTACGCCTGCATCGGCAGGTTCAGTTTGGGAAATCGTAATGACAATTTCATCAGAGGAATAGTTTTGACAAGCCCCGTTCGAAAGTGACCACCGGAACGTATAAGGTCCGCCGGCAATGGTCAGGCCGTTCACCGGAGTGGTAGGAGAATCAGGATTAACAATAACGACTCCGGTTGTATTACCCCCTGTTTGCGTCCATAACCCCGTCCCGATTGGTGGGGCAGATGCGCTCAGCAAACCAACTTCGCCATTGCATACGGTATTGTCAAATCCCGCAAAAGCCTGATTGGCAGGAATGGTATTCAGGGTAACCAGCGTTGGTGCGGAAGTAGTTGAAAAACATTCTTCCAGACGAGCAGTCACTGTAAAAGGATATGTTCCGTTGCCCGGGAAATTTTGAAAATCATTCAGCACCAGGCTAAGGGCCTCAGTTTCTGTACTTACAGGCTGTCCCTGATAGTTCCAGGTATAAAATGCCCCCGGCGTAGCAGAACCCGGCGTGACAAAAAGAGTCAACTCGGGGTTCGCACTGCTG
>JABWAJ010000250.1 GCA_013361075.1 Saprospiraceae bacterium
GGTCGGCAACGGCAACGGTTATCAATGAAGCATCCTTGAAAAATGTTTGGCAGTTGTGGTGTACCAATACTCCCGGGGCTACTAGCGGAGGAACATTAATCAGTACAGTTACGGTTGGCTTAAGCGTTACTTTCAACGGTCTTAATGTAGGCAAACATTACTATATAAGACACAGGTGTGTCTTATTTGGATCCCCTGTTGAAACCGTCCTCGCTGTTCCTGATTTTACTGCCAACGCTACTGTTGACTTTTTACTGGAAGACGATAACGGAATAGAAAAATCAACTTTTTGTGTTGGTGAAGCTATTTTTCTGGATGGAACAGGTTCTGTCAATTATGATCGTTTTTACTTGAGTGCAGGCAGAAGGCCAGCAGGCAGCGCTCCCGGAACACCCTTCACCGGTTACGCAGACTATGGTTGGACGATGGATAATTCAATTGGTGTACTAAATCTGACCAACGAATTTCTGACCAACGGAGAAAACCCCGGAGAAGTTTTCGAACCGGGTTACGAGTATGAAGTGCTCCTTGCCATTGCCAACCCGCCGAATTGCATCCCCTGGATGGAGCTGAAAAAAACTTTCACGGTTGTTTGTTGCAATGTCAATCCGGCATTTACTGTACAATCCAGCTGTAATAATGGGAATTGGATTGTTTTGGCAACCCCGGGTAGTTCGTCCGAGACTAACCATGTTTGGCAGTTGTATGAAACAACTACAGCCGGGGCTACTACTGGGGGTACGCCGGTGGGCCCTGCTCAAACAGGTACCAGTGGATCTTTCAGCTGGCTGGATCATTCAAAATTCTATTACATCAAACACAGCACAGGATTTGAAGGCTGTGAAATTCTGATGGCAAGTGTTGCGGTTACCGGGTTTCAGGCAAATGCCAATTTGACTTACGTGTTAACAGATCGCAATGGTGTAGCAAAGGATAATTTTTGTTATGGCGAAGATATTTTCCTCGATCCAACGGGTACAAGTAACTATGACCGCTTTTTTATGTCGGTATGGCGCCGCCCAAATGGTAGTACCGGCAACTTTGAACTTTACGGTGATTATGGCTGGACGTATACGAACAATATTGGCATCCTGAACCTTAGTCATATGTTCAGATCCAAAGGCGAAAATCCGGGCGAAATTTTTGAACCTGGCTATGTCTATGAATTGCAGTTTGCCATTGCCAATCCACAAAATTGCATTCCATGGATTGAATTGAAAAGGCAATTTCGGGTAGTTTGCTGTGAAGATTTCTTTTCTGCTTATTTTGGCCTTGACATGGTTGATGGTGGAGCAGGGTTGGAATTGTGGGCTCATAGCTTTGGAAACTATGGAAATTATGCTACGCACAACTGGTTGGTTTTGTCCAGTCCAAATCCGAGTGGTGGCCCTTACACTTATGTAGGCCAATCCTTTTCGTCGGGCCCGGGGCCAATCCTGTTATATAACGAAGGTGTTTCTGGTCTCTACTATTTTGTGGTGCATCGCGTATCTACCCTTTGCGGCGATTATTGTTATGGAAAACAACGCGAAGGTGTTAACTACCAAACCACTTCAGGAACAGATGGAGGCGAACAGGAAAATGATTGTGAGCTGTGTGGCGAAATAGACTGTGCTGTTGTAGACGGACTTTGCTTCCCTCCGGGTAACCTGAGAATCTATGGTACCCATTTTGGACACCTGACTGCATATTGGAATGCCGTACCTGGCGCTACTCAATATGTTGTAGAAATTACAATAAACGACCCTAGATGCTGTGAAAGAGGCGGAGAGCCAATAACATACGTTCAATACACCACTAGCCTGGGTCAATATCTGGGGATTTTAGATGATTACTGCCTTTCTGTTAGAGTAGGTGCAATATGCAGTGATGAAGGTACACAGTGGACGGATATCCTCTGCCTTTCGGGGGATAATTTGGCAGGACCGGGTGCTGAAGATCGGCTTGTTACTTCTAAAAAAGGGGAATCTGATACCGAATTGGTCGTTTACCCAAATCCTGCCAATGAAATGGTGAGCATCCTCATCCCACAGGGTAAAACAGCCGAGCTCGTTCAATTTTTGGATATTCAGGGCCGCGTTGTTATTGAACAGCAGAATCCGGATCAACGTCTGGAGGTAGACAGCAGTACTTTGCCTGCCGGCATATACGCAATTCATGTGATTTACACTGACCGCAGCCAATCGGTACAAAAAGTACAGATTAGCCACTAATTCTTAATGGTAAGCAGTACGAAGTTGGCTTTCCCGGCTTCGTACTGCTCTCTGATCCGATTTTCCTTTACTCACAACAATGATAAACTTAGCATTATGAAAACAATATTCTATCTATTGGCAATCGGCGTCTTGTTCCAGGCACCATTGTTTGCAGCAACCACTTTGAATACCCGTTCATTAGCCAATCCGGTCACCGCCGATTTTACCATCGCCATTAATTGCAATAGCGGCAACTGGTTGGCAACAGCGACGGCCAACAATTCTGCAGCTACCAATAATGTGTGGCAGTTGTGGTCTACGCCGACCGCAGGCACCATAACGGGCGGAACACTGGAAGCGACCATCAACGGTGGGCTGAGTGCCACCTTTAGCTGGCTGGATCTGGCCAAAAACTACTACATCCGACACTACAGCGAAGTATCCGGACTGGCGGTTGTGACCAACCTTGCTGTGCCAACTTTTGCTTCAAATGCGAATCTGACGTATGTATTAAAGAGGAATGCCGACATGCCGACCGACAATTTTTGCTATGGAGAAGATATTTACCTCGATGCCACAGGTACGACTAACTATGATCGCTATTTCATCGCGATATGGCGCAGGCCAAGTAACAGTCCTGGCAATTTTACCCTTTATGCTGATTATGGCTGGACTATTTCAAATAGCATAGGCCCGGTAACTAATCTTAGCGAGATCATCAGATTTCAGGGTGAAAATCCGGGGGAAATTTTTGAACCGGGCTATGTATATGAAGTGCAGTTTGCCATTGCAAATCCGCCAAATTGTATTCCCTGGATAGAGTTGAAAAGACAGTTTCGCGTGGAGTGTTGCACTGATTTTTTCTCTGCTTCATTTAATTTGGAGACGACTACAACCCCATGGGGCTCGTTAGCATTGGAGGTGGATGATTTTATCAGTTATGACAATTATGCCACCCACCATTGGACAATTCTGTCTAGTCCCAATGCCTATGGCGGGCCATATACACTTGAAGGAGAAAAAACGACATTGGGACATGGCCCTCATACCATATTTTATGGAGCCTCGCCGCAACGATACTATTTTGTTGTTCATCGAATTTCAACACTGTGTGGAGATTACTGTTATGGCCAGGGAGAAGACGATGAAACCGGCCATGATTGCGATGTGTGCGGTGAAATAGATTGTTCTGTATTGCATAATCTTTGTCTAGCCCCGGGATATGTCGAGATAACTTCCAGCCATTGGACTGAGGACTGGGGATTATTGTGGGGTGCTGTACCCGGCGCTGATGGATATGTTGTAGAAGTGATCGTAAACGACCCAAAATGTTGCGAAAATGGCCAGGAAGTTCAAACGAGATACTACCATACAACTGACACCCAATATCTACCCATAGCCCAGGCCGAAGAATGTTTTAAGGCGAGGGTAGGTACGGTATGCAATGGAGAGACTTCGTGGTCGACCTGGTTATGCGTACAAGATTTTTTTCTGGCAGGAATTACTGATGAAATTAAGGCCAAAGCAAGTCAAAAAGGGGCAATCCTTCCTGATGATCCTTCTGCCGAATTTTTAGTATATCCCAACCCAACCAATTCAGCATTAAATATCCTGCTTCCGAAGAGCGAAACTGCTGAACGCATCCAATTAATGAACATGCAGGGGCATGTTGTTTTTGAACAAACAACACCTGACCAGCAACTCAGCATTGATTGCAAATCTTTTCCAGCCGGGATGTATACCATCCACATCACCTATGCGGATCAAAGTCAGGCAATTCAAAAAGTGCAGATCATTCATCCGTAAAACCAGGTGTAGTTTGTAAAAACTGCGGGTTCTTTAATTTACAAAAATCAAAAACGGCATGAAAAAAATAACTTTTTTGCTGATTTTCAGCGTACTGGCAAGCATACCGTTAATTGCTGAATCCACAACGCATGAGCGACGCTCAAAAGAGATGGCAAGTAGTTTAGTTACTGCCGATTTTACAATAGAAATCAATTGTACCGATGGCAACTGGTCGGCAACAGCAACGGCCACTAACCCTGCAACTACCAACCATGTCTGGTACCTATATGCCACCACAGTAGCCGGTGCAACCACGGGTGGGACATTGGTTTCTACCATTACCGGCGGGTTGAGTGCTACTTTCGGCTGGCTGGATTTAAGCAGGCATTATTACATCCGGCATTATAGTGAAGCTCCCGATTTAGCTGTTGAAACCCGGCTTGCCGTGCCCGATTTTTCAGCAAATGCTTCCCTTACTTACATTTTAAAAGACAAGGACGGTGTCGTAAAGGATAACTTCTGCTTCGGAGAAGACATTTTCCTTGACCCTTCAGGCACGAGCAATTACGACCGCTATTTTATATCGGTATTACGACGGCCAAGCGGCAGCAACGCCAACTTTGAGTTATATGCAGATTACGGCTGGACGTATTCGAATAATATCGAGACCCTGAACCTGAGTCGATTGGTAAGAACCAGTGGAGAAAACCCGGGTGAAATTTTTGAACCAGGCTACGTCTATGAATTGCAGTTCGCCATTGCCAATCCACCAAATTGTATTCCCTGGATTGAAATGAAAAGAGAGTTCAGGGTGGAGTGCTGTGAGGACTTTCTTTCGGCAGACTTCGTGCTGGATATGGTGGAAGGTACGCAGGGGCTGATATTGCGGGCAAACGATTTTAACACGTACAGCAATGTCGGGATCACCCATACATGGACGGTGCTGTCCAGCCCAAATCCCAGCGGTGGCCCATATTCGTATGTCAGGCGAATCCAAACAACATCGGCAGCGGGTCCCATTACTTTATATCACAAAGGAGTTGCAGGAACCTACTATTTTGTCATTCACCAAATTTCCACCCCCTGTGGAGATATTTGTTATGGAGTTCGGAAAAAAGGTTTCCATTTTCATACTGGAATGGAACCTGATGGCGGCGAAGAAGTAAATGACTGCCAAATGTGTGGTGAAATTGATTGTAATATTTTGGATGGGCGTTGTTTTGCTCCCGGAGATATCAGAGCTTATGCTTATCGCCCGTTATCCGTGGAGATTTTTTGGAATTGGGTGCCGGGCGCTCTGGAATATGTGGTAGAGGTTACGCTGAACGATCCAAATTGCTGCAATAACGGCGAGGAAATCCAAAGCTGGACTTTCTACACCACTCTACATCACCAGCTTTTGGGGGCTATTCTGGAAAGATGTGCTTCCTGGCGGGTGGGTTCGGTATGTGAAGGAGAGATTGTCTGGTCAGAACTCATTTGTCATCACAATCCCTTTGAGCTGACTACCCCGAACGGAGAAGGCGACCTGGTGGTTGACGATTTGGGGCTGCCTGGTGCTGAGCCGCAGGTTTATCCCAATCCTGCAAATACCGAATTGAATGTACTGCTTCCGAAAGGAGAAAATCCTGAATTGATCCGGATGTTAGACCTGCACGGACGCGCCGTTTTTGAACAACAACACCCCGATCAGCAACTTGAAATAGACTGCAAGGCTTTACCGGCCGGCCTTTACACCATTCAGGTGAGGTATTCAAATAATCGGCAGACTGTACACAAAGTACAGATTAGCCACTAAAAGATATTGTGTAATTTTTGATTGATTCAATCCCTTCCGGATTGGAGTATAAGGTGATGGCTGCCCTGGCTCATGACTGGGGCAGCCAAATTCTATGCTGTTTTCCGGAGAATCTCCTACCTTCGCGCAAAATCTTCCATGCGCGTTTTTCATACTCCCAGCCGGATCATCGTCACCTGTAACAGCCGCCTGTCGCCTTACCTGGAGCAGGAATTGCGGGATTTGGACTGCCCCATTGTGCGTACCTTCGCTACAGGCGTGGAACTGCGGGGCAATGTGCGGCAGTGCATCCGCCTCAACCTCCGCCTGCGCTGTGCCAGCCAGGTCTTGTATTCCCTCAAATCTTTCCCCTGCAACAGCCCCGACGAGTTGTACAGCGCGCTGATTTCGGTGCCCTGGGAGACTTTCATCGCCCCCGACGGCTATTTTTCCGTGACCGGAAATGTCTTCCATCCCACCATCCGCACGGTCATGTTCGCCAATGTAAAAGTCAAAGACGCCATCGTAGACCGCATCCGGCTTAAAACAGGCCGACGCCCCGATACTGGATCGGAACTGCGGGGCGTGGTGGTATATTTGTATTGGAAAGACGACCAGGCTGAAATATTCCTCGATACTTCCGGAGAAACGCTGGCCAAACACGGGTACCGCAAAATTCCGGGCAAAGCTCCCATGCTGGAAGCATTAGCCTCGGCGGTAGTTCTGGCTTCCAAATGGGACCGGAAGTCGCCTTTCGTGAACCCCATGTGCGGCTCGGGTACTTTAGCCATCGAAGCGGCTTTGATGGCCACAGGACGCCATCCAGGCCTGTTGCGCCACAATTATGCGTTCATGCACCTGACTGGTTTTGAGGATTCCATGTACGCAAAAGAACGGCGATTGCTCTATGAATTGATCAAGTCAATGCCCGGCCTGCGCATCATCGCTACCGACCTGAGCGCCGACGCTGTCCACATTTCAAAAATCAATGCAGCGCAAGCCGGGGTGGAGGAATACCTTGAATTTGAAGTTTGCGATTTTGCCCGAACGGAAATTCCGGAAGGGGCTTCGGGGGTAGTGGTTTTTAATCCGGAATACGGAGAACGGCTGGGAGAGGAGCAGGAACTGGAAGCCACGTATGCCCGCATCGGCGATTTTATGAAACAACAGTGCAAGGGATACACCGGTTATATTTTTACAGGCAATGCCGACCTTGCCAAAAAAATAGGCTTAAAAGCCAAACGACGCATCGAATTTTATACCGGAAAAATTGACTGCCGCCTTCTGGAATACGAATTGTATGAAGGGACAAAAAAAGAAATACCCATTGAACCCTGAACAACTTTCTTTTGAATGCAGCACGACAATACTAAAAACGGAGGCAAAGTAGAGGGTAGAGGGCAGAACGCGTATATTTACCTTTGAAAGGAATTCATTCCGGTCATTCATTGAATTCAATAATGCTACGTCATGATTAGATATTTATTCCTGTCGCTGGTTGCCAGCATCTTTGTCACGACACTGGGTTTTGCCCAAAACGAATCCGTCGCCCGCAAATGGAATGAAGCCCTGCTTCAGTCCATTCGTGAGGATTTTGCCCGACCACCGGTCCATGCCCGAAACCTGTTTCATACCTCGATGGCGATGTACGATGCCTGGGCGGCTTATGATACGGTTGCAAAACCCTATCTGCTGGGCAATACGGTTAGTGGATACACTTGCCCCTTTGAAGGGGTGCCCACACCTGCCAACATAGAGGCAGCCCGGGAGCAGGCCATGAGTTTTGCCATGTTTCGAATCTTATTGCAACGGTTTGCCCTTTCTCCTAACTTCTTTGCCGCTTATTTCCGGTATACAGGGCTGATGACCGAATTGGGCTACGATTTCGATATTTCTTCTACGAATTACCAATCGGGGTCACCAGCTGCCCTGGGCAATTACATTGCGCAATGTGTGCTGCAGATGGGGCTTCAGGATGGTGCCAACGAGCAGTTTAATTATGCCATTCAGTATTATCAGACCGTCAATACACCGTTGGTGATGGCTGATCCGGGGAATCCCAACATCGGGGACCCCAATCGCTGGCAGCGCCTGACACTGGAAGCTGCC
>JABWAJ010000251.1 GCA_013361075.1 Saprospiraceae bacterium
TCTTTTACATTTTGTTTCAGGGTGTAGTTTTCTCTGAAAGCCTCCCCTGGAATGACTGTACCGTTAAAATTATTCTTATCGTTTCCTGCAAACCACCTGTCCTTTGTATTTCAGGTTGATTTCGGAATATTTCTGCCAACCTTCATAAGGCATTCCTTCTTTGTAAAATACCTTAAGCCGCTTGAATTTGTCTTCAATGTTTTCATAAGCGCCAAGTACAATTTTCTGATCACCTAATTTGGGAATCAGGATGTATTCTCCGCGGTTGCTGACGTAAACCTGCTCAATCAGGGCATTCATGAATTCATCAGCCAGCAAATCGGCACGAAGCGCAAACAAGTCTTTTAGGGTATGTTTTTTTTCAGGGGCCATAAAATCGTCGCTGAAGGGCGGAATATTGCCGGTAGCAACCATAACTCTTGCAGAATAATGCTCGGATAGCGGCATTTTGTTACCGTCGCGATCGAGGTAATAGTTCTGACCATTGTTGCTGATGATGCGCAAAACCGGCTCCCGCTGCGAAATTTCTACCTGCACCCGCCCGCCGGCATCTACAAAAACATCCGCGTCAGCCACAAATGGATCCGTTTCGATCATTTGCTCCAGCCTCCCTACTTCCAGGTCGGCAATCGGTGTACCTTCCAGCACAAAACCGTAATTCCGCTCAATGGCTTCCAGTACATCCGCTTCGTTGATCAGCAGGTTGCTTTCTCCAAGCGGTTCCACGGTGACTTCTACTGCAGAAATGGCCCGGTTGCCTTTTTTATCGGCAAAAGCAATGATGATCATCGCAAAAATAAATGCCACTGCCGCCCATGTCAGGCGTTTCAGCGATTTTGATAAATCATTTTGTGGCATTTTTTTAACCATTATTTGACTGGTTATTTGTTACTTGTTATTGGTTAGCTTCCACATCGTCTTCACGTTGTTTGTTGATCGTTGTTTGTTGATCGTTGTTTGTTGATCGTTGTTCGTTGTTCGTTGTTCGTTGTTCGTTGTTCGTTGATCGTTGTTTGTTGTTCGTTGTTCGTTCCGTTCTCACATCCTCGTATCCTCACATCTTCAAATCTTCAAATTGTTGAATCAATAATTCCCCAATCTTTCCTGTAAAGGTATCAATGTCTCCGGCACCCATCGTCAGCAAAACCTCCGGCTGCATCCCGCTCAGGGTCTCCAGCAAATTGGCTTTATTGACCAAATGTTTGTTGGGATTGCGCATTTTTTCAAAAATTGTCGCACTGCTCACTCCTTCAATCGGCAATTCCCGGGCCGGGTAAATGTCTAACAGCAATACCTCATCGAGTTGATCGAGCGCATGTGCAAACTCGGCTGCAAAATCCCGCGTGCGGGTGTACAGGTGCGGCTGAAAAATCCCGGTCAGCTTTTTGCCCGGAAAATACATGCGCGCTGCGCCAATGGTGGCCTCCAACTCGGTAGGGTGGTGGGCATAATCGTCCACGTACACCTGATCTTCGTTGCGCCAAACAATTTCAAATCGCCGGCGGGTTCCCCGGAAAGAAGCCAAACCCGCCCGGATGCCTTCCGGCGAAGCACCTGCTTCCAGAGCAACGGCAATGGCAGCAGTGGCATTTTCTACATTGTGCCTGCCCGGAACGCCCAATTGTGCACCTTTCATCGTCAATTTGGGACACGTAAAGTCGAAGGTTACCCGTCCGTTTTCCATCCGTATATTTTCCGAGCGGTAATTGCCGCTGTCGAGACCATAACTGTCAATGCCGTTGAGGTCTTTAAAATGGTGCTGACAATTGGTATTGGCCCACAACCGGCCCCCTGGTTTTAGTTTTTTGGCGAAGGCGCGGTAGCCGGTTTCAATCAGGTGCTCGTGCGTGCCATAAATATCCAGGTGGTCGGCCTCTGCTGAAGTAACAATGGCCAGATCCGGATCTAATTGCAAAAAAGAACGGTCGTATTCGTCGGCTTCCACTACCACCCACTCACTTTTTCCATGCAGGAAATTGGTGCCGAAATTCAGGGAAATTCCACCCAGAAAAGCGGCACACTCCACGCCTCCGCTATAGAGCAGGTGCGCCACCATGGTGGAAGTGGTGGTTTTGCCATGCGTACCGGCTACGGCGATGGTTTTCATGCCCCGACTGATGATGCCCAGCACTTCTGCCCGTTTTTTTACAGGTGTTCCCTGCGCCCGGAAATGCACCAGCTCCTGATGATCGGCAGGCACGGCGGGGGTATAAACCACCAGGTCTGCCGCAGCAGGTATTTGGGACAAATCTTCGGTGTAATGCACCGGAATGCCTTCTTCCACCAACGCTTTTGTCAGTGGCGTTTCTGTTTTGTCGTAACCTGAAACGGATAGCCCGCGCCCTTTGAAATACCGGGCTAAGGCGCTCATGCCAATGCCGCCGATGCCGATAAAATAAAGGGTACGCAAGTCGTTCAGATTCATCGTGTTCAAAATGCTTATATTAATTTTAAAACTTCTTCTGCAATTCGGTCAGCAGCGTCGGGACGCGCCAGCCGCCGGATGTTTTGTTTTAGTTTTTCAAGCTGGGGTTCGTTGTTCAGCAGTTGCAGCGCCTGTGCGACGATCAGCTCTTTGGCATCCCGGTCGCGGAGCAGCAAGGCTGCTTCTTTTTCCACAAGAGCCTGGGCGTTTTTGGTCTGGTGATCTTCCGCCACATTAGGCGAAGGAATCAGCAGGCTCGCTTTGCCCACCAGGCACAATTCAGATATGGTCAGCGCTCCTGCCCGGCAAATGACAAGATCTGCCATGGCATAGGCCAGGTCCATCCGGTCAATAAAAGGTCGCAGGCGCACATTCGGCAACCGGGCAGTTTCGCAATCTTTATACGTTTCATAGTACAGGCTGCCTACCTGCCAGAGTACCTGAATTTCCGGTTGCCGTTGCAGCAATGCTGCGTTGGCGGCCATGGCTTCGTTGATGGAACGGGCACCAAGGCTTCCGCCAAAAACGAAAATGGTCTTTTTGCCAGCTGCCAGGTCGAAGTACTTCAGGCCTTCAGCCGCTGTTGCCTGTAAGTTCGCCAGATCGCTCCGAACGGGATTACCGGTCAGCACAATTTTACCGGCAGGGAAATAGCGCTCCATATGGTCATATGCGACGCATATTTTTTCCGCCTTAGCTGCCAGTATTCGGTTGGTGACCCCTGCAAAGGAGTTTTGCTCCTGCAACAATGCCGGGATGCCCCGACTGGTAGCAGCCCTCAACAATGGCCCGCTGGCATAACCACCGACACCCACTGCCGCATCGGGTTTGAACCGGGCAACAATGCGCCGTGCTTTCCACAAACTTGTCAGCAATTTCAACGGAAAAAGCAGGTTTTTCAGGGTCAGTTTCCGGTGAAAACCACTGATCCACAAGCCTTCGATCGGATAGCCCGCTTTCGGGACTTTCTCCATTTCTATTTTCCCTTTGGCACCAACAAACAATATTTCGGTGTCGGGCCGCATTTTTTTAATCGCGTCCGCAATGGCAATTGCCGGAAAAACATGGCCTCCTGTGCCGCCGCCGCTGATGATGATCTTTGCCATATCAATCTGTTGCTACCGATTCAATATACTTGCTCACGCTCAGGATAATGCCAAACGCAATACAGGTAAACATCAAAGAAGTACCGCCCATGCTGATCATGGGGAGGGTGACCCCGGTGACGGGCACAAGGTTCACCGCTACTGCAATATTGACCAACGCCTGCATGACCAGCATGATGCCCAGGCCCATGGCCAGGATCGCGCCGAAAGCTTTTGGGCTTTTGGTCACCAACCGCGTAATGCGGAAAAAGAACAAGACGTACAGCAAAATCACAATGCCTCCGCCGAAAACGCCCCATTCTTCACAGATGATGCTGTAAATGAAATCGGAATAAGGCGATGGCAAATAATTGCGCTGTATGCTGTTTCCCGGCCCAAGGCCAAACCATTCCCCGTTGGCAATGGCTATTTTTGCCTGCATGCTTTGGTAACCGCCGTCCGAGTCGTACATAAACTCACTCACCCGGCTTGTCCAGGTATCTACCCGGACAAGGTTGGGAAAGGCCTGTCCTATAAAAATGAGGATGGCAAAAACCACCAATCCCAGCAATAGCAGCAGAATGATGTACCGCACCGATACCCTGCCGATGAACATCATGCCGATGCAGGTCATGAACAACAACAGGGCAGTGGAGAGATTGGCGGGAGCGATCAACCCGCAAATCAGCAATATGGGTACGATAATCGGCAAAAAAGCGCTGTTGAAATCCTTGATGTAGTCCTGTTTGGTAGATATTGCGCGGGCTACATAAATGATCAGCGCCAGTTTGGCGAAATCAGAAGTCTGGAAGGTTATGCCCACATAAGGGATCATGACCCATCGCTTGCCTTCATTGATTTCCGCACCCATCGTAATCGTATAAAACAGCATTGGAATCGCCAGCAGCAGCAACATTGGTGCCCAACGCGAATATTTCATGTAGTGCAGCAGGTGACAGACGTAGGTCAGCAGCAAACCGACACCGAGAATGACCAGATGTTTGAACAAAAATGCTTCCGTATTGCCACCACGTTCGCGATAAGCCAAAGTTCCCGTAGAGCTGTAAACGGCCAGAATGGAGAAGATGGATATCAGGGCAATAATCGCCCAGATGACCCGGTCGCCACGAAGCTCTGCGTTAATCCTTGCTACTAATGATGACATATTATTTTAAAATTAAATCAAATCCAAAACGGCTGCCCGAAACTGATCCCCACGGTCCTCGTAGTTCCGGAACAAATCAAAACTGGCGCACGCTGGCGACAACAAAACGGCATCGCCTGGTTCAGCCAGTTGTTTTGCAGTCTGTACCGCTTCTGCTGCGCTCCGGGTTTCCCGAATTTCAGCAATAACCGGGGCGAACGCGTGTACGATTTTGCTGTTGTCCAAACCCATACATACGATGGCTTTTACTTTTTCCCTGACCCAGGGCATCAATGGCCCGTAGTCGTTTCCTTTGTCCTGTCCGCCTACAATCCAGATCACTGGCCGGTCCATAGCCTGCAGGGCATAAAAAACCGAATCCACATTGGTGGCTTTGCTGTCGTTGATGTACTCCACCCCGTTCAGCTCGGCTACTTTTTCAAGGCGGTGCGGTGCGGGTTTGAACGTTTCCAAACCTGCATTGATGGCGGCATCACTGATGCCAAGTGCCTTGGCCGTTTGAACGGCAAACAAAGCATTCATCGCATTGTGAGGTCCGCGCAGTTGGGTTTTCGACAAGTCAAATACGCTTCCTTCCACTTCGATTTTTGCCCCCCTTACCTGATCGGTTGTGAGGGAAATCGTTTTCGATTCTACCTTTTTTCCGGCGCCAAAAATCCGGATATTCGGATCGCTGCCATTGAACAGGAAAAGGTCTTCGGCGCGTTGGTTCATCGCAATGCGGAACTTTGAAGCGGCGTAGTTTTCCAGCTTGTAGTCGTAGCGTTCCAGGTGATCGGGGGTAATGTTCAGCAACATGGCGATGTTCGGTCGGAATTTTCTGATCCCGTCCAACTGAAAACTACTCAACTCCAGCACGTAATAATCAACCGCAGGTTCCGTAGCCACATGTGCTGCAAAACCAAACCCGACGTTTCCGGCCAAACCAGCATTCAGTCCGGCTGTTTTCAGCAGGTGATGCGTCAGCAGGGTAGTGGTGGTTTTGCCATTGCTGCCGGTGATCCCGATGATTTTTGCCGTTGTGTACCTGCCCGCGAATTCAATTTCTGAAATAACCGGAATGCCGCGTTCCTCCAATGCTTTCACCAGGGGAGCCGTGTCGGGAATACCCGGGCTTTTGATCACTTCAGCAGCCTGAAAAATGCGCTCCTGCGTGTGCTGGCTTTCCTCGTATGGAATGCCGTATTTTGCCAGCAGGCTTTTGTAACTCTCTTTGATTTCGCCCTTGTCGGAAACGAAAACTTCAAATCCTTTTGCTGTAGCCAGTATGGCCGCACCAACCCCGCTTTCCGCTGCTCCCAGTACGACGATCAAACTCATGCCTTAACGGATTTTAAGGGTGATCATGGTAAATACAGCCAGCAGAATGCCAACGATCCAGAACCGCATCACAATCTTCGTTTCGGGAATTCCCTTCTTCTGATAGTGATGGTGCAATGGCGACATCAGGAAAATTCTGCGCCCTTCTCCGTATTTGCGTTTGGTGTATTTGAAATACGCCACCTGCAACACGACAGAAAGGTTTTCTATCAAAAAGATTCCGCACATTACCGGAATCAACAGTTCTTTTCTCAACACAATGGCCATAGTGGCAATGATGCCACCGAGGGTCAGGCTACCCGTATCCCCCATGAAAATCTGGGCTGGATAGGAATTGTACCACAAAAAACCCAGACAAGCACCAAGGAAACAGGCTGCAAAAATCACCAACTCGCCCGAACCCGGCAAATGCAGGATGTTGAGGTAGGTGGCAGCAATTGCGTTTCCCGAAACGTAGGCAAAAATGCCTAGTGTCAGGCCAATGATGCCTGAAACGCCGGTCGCCAGCCCGTCTAATCCATCGGTCAGGTTGGCTGCGTTGGATACAGCAGTAACCACAAAAATAACCAGCGGCACAAACAACAGCCATACCCACGAACTCATTCCGCCATCCTTTGAGGCGGGTACTAATTTTGCATAATCCAACTGGTTGCCTTTCACAAAAGGCACATTGGTCAGCATCATTTTGAAATCGCCTTTTTCTTCGATTTCTTTGCCATTTTTTACTTCGAGTGTATCGCCAACCATTTGTGCCACGATACCCGATGCGTCGTATTCTTCGAGATCCATCCGCACTACGACCTGATCGCTGAAAATCATGGTCAATGCAACGATAACCCCCAATCCGACCTGCCCCAGGACTTTAAATTTGCCGCTAAGGCCTTTTTTATCTTTTTTAAAAACCTTGATGTAATCGTCCAAAAAGCCGATGATGCCCATCCAGACTGTGGATACCACCATCAGGAAAATGTAAATGTTGTCGAGGTTGGCCATCAGCAAACACGGGATCAGAATCGCCATGATGATGATAACACCGCCCATTGTCGGCGTACCCTCTTTTTGTTTTTGCCCCTGAAGCCCCAGATCGCGCACCGTTTCGCCAATCTGTAACCTTTTCAGATAAGCAATGATCCGGCCTCCAAAAACCATCGAAATCAGCAGTGATAAAATTGTAGCCACACCCGCACGAAATGTGATGTAGCCAAACAAACCCGATCCTGGGATCTTGCCATCGTATAGTTCATTCAGCCATTCTACTAATTTTATCAGCATTTTGTTGTTCGTTGTTAGTTGGTCGTTGTTAGTTGGTCGTTGTTAGTTGTTCGTTGTTAGTTGGTCATTAGGATAAAGTAGAAAGTTTAAAGAAGGGGCGTTTTTATCGAAAAATGCAATCCATTTTTGAAACGCAATCCCTGCTTTGACCTTTACCCTTTTTACTTTAACCATTTAACTCCTTCACCAAAATCTCCTTATCGTCAAAAGGGTGTTTTACTCCCTTGATGTCCTGATATTTTTCGTGGCCTTTGCCTGCCACCAGGATGATGTCGCCCTTTTGTGCAATTCTGCACGCCGTTTTTATGGCCTGCCTGCGGTCGCTTATGCTGAGTGCCCGGCTGGCTAATTCTTCCGGAATGCCTGCTTCCATTTCTGCAATAATGGCTTCCGGCTCTTCCGTACGCGGGTTGTCTGAGGTCAGAATTACCTGGTCGCTCATGCGGCAGGCAATTTTTGCCATTTCCGGCCTTTTTGCCCGGTCGCGGTCGCCACCACACCCGACCACAGTGATTACTTTTCCGGTTCCTTTGCGCAATTGGGCAATGGTGCTCAATACTTTTTCGAGCGCATCCGGGGTGTGGGCGTAATCT
>JABWAJ010000252.1 GCA_013361075.1 Saprospiraceae bacterium
CTACACCCTCTACCTTAAATCATTCCATCCACAATCTTCCCTGACAATAAGGCAAGCGGGATGCCTCCTCCGGGATGTACGCTTCCCCCGCAAAAATACAGTCCGGAAATATCTTTTGAAAAATTGGCATGTCTGAAAAAGGCAGCCATGCGGTCGTTGGAACTGGTTCCGTATAAAGCGCCGAGGTGCGAAAATGTGCGTTGTTCAATGCCGCGTGGGTCCAGGATGGTCTCGCATTCGATCAAAGGTTCGATGTCCGTTCCGAGGATCCGGGTCAACTTGGCCAGAATATTGACCCTGGCTTTGGCAATCAGGTCATCCCAATCTTGTCCGTTGTTGAAAGGAGCATTGATCATGGTGAACCAGTTTTCACAGCCTTCGGGCGCATCTTCCGGACAATACCTGGAAGTCAGGTTGATATAAACGGTAGGGTCGGAAAAAATACTGCCATATTCCAGAATCTCAAATTCGGTGCGGTAGTCGTCGCTGAAAAAAATATTGTGCACATCCAGTTCCGGAAAACTGCCCCGGATGCCCCAATAAAAAATAAGGGCGGAACTCGATTTTTGCTGGCGCAATACCCGCTTCGGCTCTTTCTGCCCCGGCAATAATTTTTTGTAGGTAAAAAAAACATCCATATTGCTGATGACCCGGTCGAAGTAGAACGGCTTTTCGCCAACCCGTACCCCTACTGCCCGACGATCCTGGACCAAAATTTCATCGACCGGCGTATTCAGGCGAAATTCCACGCCTTTGAGACTGGCCAGTTCGTACAAAGCCTTTGTAATGGAGATCATGCCCCCTTTTGGCAACCAGGCACCAAACCCATATTCGAAGTGTGGGATGATGGTCAGCAGCCCTGGCGCTTTGTAAGGATTGGAGCCATTGTAGGTGGCGTAGCGGTTGAAGAGTTGCACCAGTTTAGGGTGCTGTAGGATGCGTTCATTTACCCGGTTCATGGTAGTAAACAGGTCGAGTACCGGGATTTGCACCAATGCTTTGGCTACGTCTGCACTCAACCACGTGTCGAGGCGGTGCAGCGATTTTTCAAGAAAGATGCGGCCTGTGGCAAAATATTTTCTTTTAGAATCGAACAAGGCTTTTTTCAGCACACTGCCGGGTACGTGCAGCTTTTGCTCAATTTCCAGCATAAAGCGGGCTGTATCAGCCCAGGCAGTAAGGCGCCCGCCGTCTTCCCAGAAATAATTGCACACTACCGGCAGTTTTTCGTATTGAAAAATTGGTGCCATATCCACTCCGGCTACTTCAAAAAGTTCTTCGATGTATTGCGGCATGGTGAACAGCGAAGGCCCTGCATCGAAGCGGTACCCGCCTGTTGCAATTTCCGAAAGTTTTCCGCCGGGAAGCGCATCCGCTTCAAAGACTGTGACAGAATGACCGCGGCTTGCCAGCCTGATCGCTGCGGCCATGCCTGCTACGCCTGCTCCGATGATTCCGATTTCCAAGTGTCCTCGTTGTTTTGAATGTTGCGCGAAGTTAACAAAAAGGGATGAAGAAGGTTTTAAGAAGGCTATTACCAGAAGTGCGTATTTTTAGCGCGTTAAATCGGGATGACATGAATTTTGTAGCGCTGATCATTTTTTTGGTTTCCTGGCTGGCCGTGCCTTTAGCACTATACCGAATCTTTCGGACACGAAAACCACGTGTGGCCTGGATTGCTCTGGGCGTAGGCAGTTTCCTCGCTGTCGCACAACTGGGCTATTGGTTAAATGAAGTGTCGGGCAAATCGCGCATTCGCCACTATCGCGAAATCCGTTCTTTTTTACAGGATACCAGTGCCCAGAAGACAGTGTTCAAAGGACTTGACCGCGACGGTGCCCTGCATATGCTGTCGTTGATGGCCGAAGGTTTGGCCGCTTACGGGGCACGTTATTCCCGGGAGCGCGAAGAAGCAGTTCGTTTGCTTCGCCTGGCTGTCCAATTGGCAACGACCGGCGACCGACAGCCCCTGCTCCGAAAAACCCAGGAGTGGAAAAACGAAGGATTTGCCCTGGCACATGTGAACCTGATACTGGGATGGTACCGCTACCTCAGCGGCAAAGACGATTACCGCAGGCTGAATCTGGAAATCAGCCGCCATCTGATCAATGAGATTGCTGCTTCCCCATACAAACACCTGCGTTCCATCCCGTTTAACGATGGCTTCTGGCCTTCCGACAATGCTGCAGCACTGCTTTCGGTAGCCCTTTATGACCGCAATTACGAAACCCACCTCAGTGAGCGCACTGCCTCCTACTGGCAACGCTATGTGGATACAGAAATTAAAGATCCGGGAACAGGTGTGCCTTGTGCTCAGGCCAGCCGCGACAATCGTTGCCGGGAAACGCCCAAAGGCAGCCAGCTTGCTGCCATGGTTGCCTATTCCGCTTATTTCGACGCCGAGTGGGCCGGAGACCACTGGAAGCGCAGCAAGCATTTTTTTAAAACTGCTCTGCTCACTTTTGGTGCCACTTACCGCGAATTTATGCCGCGCAGCCAGCCCCCGGAATTGCATCTTCCGGGTAGTGGTGCCGACGATATGGCCTTTTTGGCTGGCTTGCGGGCAGCAGCTTTTACCGGCGACCGCATTGCTTACTTCCAATTCAGACATGCTTTGCTTTTTGAACGCCTGGACCTGGGATCCGGCAGGCATTTTACGGCCCGGGCAAAAATTGCAAAACCCACTAACCGGATGGTCTGTACGGCTGTTTTATTCAATGCGGAAGCGGGCAAGGTTCCCTTTTAAACAGGAATGTATATTATCCGAAACAAAGTCCCTAACTTTGGCGGCCTTAATCAAATAATCAATAATGAACAGAGATTTTCTTCAACAACTTGGCCTGAAATCGCACAATGCCGGCACCAGCACGGGCCTTAATTCCAGCGATTCCGGGCAGTATATCGCTTCCTATTCTCCGGTTGACGGAGCATTGATCGGACACGTTAGCATAACTACACCAGAAGAATACGCCAACGTCATTCGGCAAGCGCAATCAGCATTTCACTATTGGCGCCAGGTACCGGCACCCAAACGCGGAGAAGTTGTGCGCCAATACGGAGAAGCACTTCGTGTACACAAAGCGGCACTTGGCAAATTGGTCTCTTATGAAATGGGCAAAAGCCTTCAGGAGGGATTAGGCGAAGTGCAGGAAATGATTGACATCTGCGATTTTGCTGTTGGCCTTTCCCGGCAGCTCTATGGCCTTACCATGCACTCTGAGCGCCCGGGGCACCGCATGTACGAGCAATGGCATCCGCTGGGTATTGTGGGCATTATTTCTGCGTTCAATTTTCCGGTAGCGGTATGGTCCTGGAATTCCATGATTGCCCTGATCTGCGGGGACGTATGCGTATGGAAGCCTTCCGAAAAAACGCCGCTTTGCGCTGTTGCCTGCCAGCATATTTTTCACCAGGTTTTGAAAGACAACCAGATTCCGGAAGGGGTCAGCAGCATCATCAATGGCGACTACCGGGTTGGCGAATTGATGACCCGCGACCACAATATTCCTCTTGTGTCAGCAACCGGCAGCACCCGCATGGGCAAAATTGTTGGCGCTGCGCTGGCAGAACGGCTCGGCCGCAGCCTGTTGGAACTGGGTGGCAATAATGCCATCATTATTACCCCAAGTGCCGATATGAACATTGTGCTCACCGGTGCCCTGTTTGGCGCGGTTGGCACAGCCGGACAGCGTTGCACGACCACCCGCCGCCTCATTATCCATGAATCGGTGTATGAAGAAGCAAAACAAAAACTGGCCCGTGCTTATGGACAGGTGCGAATTGGCGATCCGCTCGACGAAAATAACCATGTCGGGCCGCTCATTGATAAAGATGCCGTTCAAAACTACCTGAACGCTATTGCCCGGGTGAAGGAACAAGGCGGTACTTTTGTTGTGGAAGGCGGCGTGCTGGAAGGAGGTCCGTATGCCAGCGGGTGCTACGTAAAACCATGCATTGCTGAAGTGGAAAACCACTACCCCATCGTACAACACGAAACATTTGCCCCCATTCTTTACCTGATTAAATACAGCACCCTCGAGGAAGCCATTGCCCTGCAGAATGGCGTGCCACAAGGACTTTCATCGGCCATCATGACCACGGATCTGCGCGAGTCAGAGTTGTTCCTGTCGGCAGCAGGTTCAGATTGCGGAATTGCCAATGTGAACATTGGCACAAGCGGCGCGGAAATCGGCGGTGCTTTTGGCGGTGAAAAAGAAACGGGCGGTGGCCGCGAAAGTGGCTCCGATGCCTGGAAAGCCTACATGCGCCGTCAGACCAACACGATCAACTACAGTAAACAATTGCCACTGGCCCAGGGCATTAAGTTTGAGTTGTAAATTGCAGGTTACGCTTTCATTGATGCTGTATAAATTTATTATATCCTGGCATTCATAATAAATTGATTATGCAACAACAAGATGTCATTCAAAAAATCCAGAATCTGATTGCCGAAGGCGAAACAGAGCAAGCCATTGACGAACTGGTAGAATTTTCCAGGACCAACAATCCGGAATTGTATGAAAATGCCATCCTGCTGTCGGGGCAGTACAAACAATGGAAGCGGGAAAACATGCTGGGTATTGAGCAAACCAACAGCGAGTTGCGCAGGATAGAAATGGGCCTGCTCGAATTGCTGCGCAGCGACCCTCCGGCCGACGACCACCACGATAATAAGACTGCCCATGCAGCCACTTCTTCTTCCGGCAGAAATACCGCAAAGAAAAGGTGGCTCATCGGAGGCGTACTCGGAATAATTGTCTTAATAATTTTCGTTTGGATGGCAACAGGTGGAGAAGATACCGAATCTTCTGCACCAGACACGCCGGAACAAGCTATGGAGAACGAGTCATCCGGCAACACCCCTTTCACAAGGCTGCAGATCAAGCCAGGCACCGAACTGGAAATGGAGCAGGAATACCCCACGGAAGACAATCGCTTTTATCTTATTCTCCTGGAAGATGGCAATCTATGCGTCCACAGCAGTGACGATGATGGCTTTAAATGGGGTACCCGCCAGGAGAGCGGAATCTTCGCTCAGGAAGCCCGTTTTGATGAGGATGGAAATCTGGAAATCAACGACGCCAACAACAGGATCTGGAGCACTCAAACGACTGATCCGGACGCCAGCCTCGCAGTGAGCAATGACGGCGTATTGCTGGTTGTGAATGATGGCGGTGAGGTGCTCTGGGAGGGAAAACATTAGACAATGATCAGGCGTCATCCCGACTCTTAGCTTTGCTAAAATTCGGGATGACCCTTAACCATTTTTTCAGGTAGTTACCTACCCGAGTTCATACGAATTAGCAAAAAACGCCTTAAAACATCACCCCAATCCGGATGACCAGTACATTCACTGTGGCTTTGGACGTTTCGTCGCGGTTGCCTCGTTCCGGGTCAAAAACGACTCCACTGTCGTCAGTTGCATCCGTAAAACCTGTTTGAAAAGCAACGCCGCCAATAAGGCTCGTGTTATCGGAAAGGCTGTATTCGATACCGCCGCCGATGCCCCAGGAGAGGTTAAGGCCGTTGACTTCCTTGCGAATGTCAATTTTTTCGTCTTCGGTGCTCACACCAACGCCTTCAATTTGCCCGCGGGCCTGGGTTTTGAATCCCAGTGTAATAGCAGGTTCGATATAGTAGCGGATGTACCCAAATTCCCGGGTCCGCATTTTAAGACCCACCGGAATTTCAAGGTATTGAATGCCATATTTCAGTTTGACGTTGTTCGGCAGGGTATCCTGCGACGGGCTGAGGTCAGAACGCGTCCAGTATTGACCACCGTATTCGTGGAGCATGGTACCGCCGTGATTGAATGCAAAGCCCAACCCCATAGAAAGGGCATAATTTTCACGAAAATAATATTCGCCCAACATCCCCAGTTTCAGCCCGAGATTGGAGCCGCTGGGATTGATCCGGGAGGTATTGGCAACCATCCAGGAAAAGGCCGGACTCGCCTGAAAACCGAAACGAAGGTCATTTTGTGCCTGCACTGCGAGTACTGTGACCACAAAGGCCGCAATAGCAACCAATTTTTTCATGTTTGTGAATTTTGTCAGTTTGCAAATCGTAATTACCAAGCCCATCTTTAGCAACAGGATTGCCGTAATCTGCGTTTATCAAGCGCATCGGGTGACGGAACCTGAAACTACTTCAATATAATCGAAGTTTTGGCGGGTAAAGTTACGTGCTGAGGTCAAAAAAAACCCGATTAACGCTCTGTAAGTTATTGACTAATCCTGAAACATTGTCAATTGTTTGAATTACAATTTTTTAAATGACGCTTCGCGTTGGGCATTTATTGAAATCATGAATTGGAAAAAGACATTTTTCATTGGCTGCACAGCCGCTTTGTTCTTTCAGTCTTGTGGTGGAGAGCGCCGCGAGGTTCCGGATGTATCCCATATTTCGGCCGATGTAAAGATTGAGCGTTTCGAGCAGGATTTATTTCGGTTGGATACCACAAACATGACCGCTTCGCTGGCACAACTGGAAACCAGGTATCCCGGATTCAGCCAGGTATTTTTCAGGCAGGTATTGCGTTCAAAAAATCCGGCCATCGCTCCTGAGGGCCACGAGGCCTACGTTAAGGGATTCATCAATTTCCCTCCGGTACGCCATTTGTTTGATACCTGCAGCCTCGTTTTTGCCAATATGGATGATATTGCCGGGCAATTCGATCAGGCTTTCCGCCTGTTCAAACACTACCTTCCGGAACGCCGTACCCCGGATACAATTACCACATTTGTCTCGGAATACTCTTATGCCGGATTTTTATACGGCGAAAATTCCTTAGCAATAGGCCTGGATCTTTTTTTGGGTTCGTATTACCCCTACACCCGCTACAACCCTGGACAGGAAGCTTTTTCGTCTTATCTGGTGCGCACTTACAACCGGGATCACATTGTCTCCAAATCCATGCAACTCCTGATTGACGACTTGCTCGGGCCTCCATCCGGTACCCGCATGCTGGATGCCATGATTTACAATGGGAAAAAACTGTACCTGCTCGATATTACGATGCCTACTACCCCGGACAGCATCAAACTGGAAATTACGTCGGCACAAACAGACTGGCTGAGCGAAAATGAACAGGAGATGTGGGCTTTTTTTCTGGATGAGCAACTCTTATATTCCAGCGAATGGAAAGACATCCGGAAATATGTGGACTACAGCCCCAATTCGCCCGGTATGCCCAAGGAAGCACCGGGTAGAACCGCCAACTGGGTAGGATGGCAAATTGTTAAGGCTTATATGGAACTGCATCCTGAAACCACTCCGGAGCAGTTGATTGCCATGAAAGACTCGCAGGCATTACTTGAAAAATCGCGGTATAAACCCAAGCGATGATGGAAAAAGGGGCTACCTTTACGGCAAGTTTGCTGCCCCTGCTATTGGGAATGGCTTTCTGAAAAATTGGCTGGAAGGAGTAATAAACTTTTGTACACTTCCCCGGTCTTTAAGAACAGGGAAGATTTAATGCAAAAAAATGCAATCATGAAAAGTCTGTTGTTATTCAATTTTTGGGGGCCGGAGATGTTTGTCATCATCTTTGCCATCCTGCTGCTGTTTGGTGGCAAAAAAATTCCGGAACTGATGCGCGGCATTGGCAAAGGAATCCGCGAATTTAATACAGCCCGCTCTACCATTGAGCAGGAAATCAAAGAAGGAATCCGCGAAAGCGATCGCAAAAAGATCGAAGACAATAAAGAACAGCCGACTACCGAAGGGTAGAACTATGCAAACATGAGTCATGCGAATCAGGGGCAAAAACGTAGAAGCCAGTTATGATTAAGTTTGTGAATGCAACAACTCAAACTTATCCAACTGTACTTCTACGTA
>JABWAJ010000253.1 GCA_013361075.1 Saprospiraceae bacterium
TCGGCGGCTTTGGGTTTTCTAACCCGTTGCCGTGGTTGCATTTGCGTTACGCTCATGATTCAGTTGCGAAATTTGATGATGAAATCTGTCGAGCAGGGCGCGGTCGTATTTGCCGAGTCGCTGCGAAATTTTTCGGTAGGTTTCCGATGGCCCGATGACAGCACCGGGTGCCAGGGCTTTCAGGTATTCGTTGACGGCTTTGGTCAGCAGTTCGTTGGCTTTGATGTCTGCTTTGCATTTGATGTGCTTTTTGAACCAGGGCTTTGTGGCGCTGAATCCTTTCGGGGTCCGAAAATCGAAATACAGATCGGGTAGGGGAACCCATCGCTTTTCGCCTTCTGGTGCGCGTTCGATCCACTTGCGGACCAGGAGAATGCGCTCGATGATTTCCGTTGATCCTGCGGCGTAGCGGTCGGGAGTGGTGTAGGCGAAATACTCCGCCAATGCTGCTTTTGCGCGTTCGGCTACTTCGTCAGCAATCCATTTGTCGGCGTACAACTGGAGCATGGCGCAAGTGTAGATGACCTGAACGTGTCGCTCGATGGCGGTTTGCACCTGCCGCGACAATCCGGCGACGGCTTCCCGGAAAGTTTTTGGCGCGGTGGCCGGCGGCTCCTCCAGGAATTGCGCCCCTGAAGCAACGACAGTTTCTGCGGTGGCTGCGGGGGGGGCCGCGGAATGGGGGGGTGTCCCTGTCGGGGTCGTGGCCGTGTCGTAACCAGTCTTTCCTGTACCCGGTTTTGCACCCGGTTCACTGCCAGGAAGCGGTTTTTCAACGGATTTCCTGACATTTTCCACACCTCCGGAGCAGTTCTCCACAGGACAAATGCCTGCAGACTCGCCAATTCTGGCGATCCGTTGAAAAGGCGCGCCGTCTAATTCTATTAATTGATTTGAAACCTGTCCAGTACTGGTTACTGTATGGCGCAAAGTTTGCGCCTTATCGTTGTGTGGGGGTGCCGGATTTGCAGAAAAAGACCAGGTCAGATTTTCGGGACCGGCTCCGCGTTGCTCCACGTGCATCACAGCGGAGGCAAGCGCCATTTCGTACTGAGCATTCGATCCGTGGAAGATCTCGTGTGTGATGAGCTTAGATGCCTTCAGGCGCGCCCGCAGATTGATGATGGTGCGCTCGGAGCAGCCCATCATTTCGCATAGTTGCGCGTTGTTGGTCCGGAGCAGGGGCAGGGGCGCGCCTGGCGTTGGTCCGGATCCGTAGGCCTGTTCTCTGGCCAGCATCGCGCTATACAGGAACAACAGTTTTTCGGCCAACGTCTTGTGGTTGGCTCTAAGCTGCTCGCCAAGCTTCCGGCCTGCGTTGTACTGCTCGATGAAGGCATCGAGGAGGAGTTTGCTTTTTGCCCATTTGAGGGCGTAGAGTGGTTCCATGATCTCAATCTATAGGATGAAAGGGCAGAAGATCTTCAAGCGTAAGGGCAGAAGATCTTCTGCCCCGACGAGCCGCCACAGGCGTCATCGCTGACGCGCTGTGGCATGGTCTGGCCGTGTCGCGGATATGCCCGGAAATCGAACCGGGCGAAGCGCCTGCATATCCTTTATGCTTCTGTAAGCCGGTATTTCTCCCGGTCTTTGTCGTACTCGATGTAGCCGTTCATGATCCCGATCTCGATCAGGGCTTTGGCCTGCGCGTCGGTGCATTCGTAGCCGTACCGGACATCAAATCTCAATTCGTTGTAGAACAGCCAGGGGTCTTCGCCTGCACGGGGTTTGACCACTTTCCGGAAACGGGAAATGCTCAGGGCCTGGCGGTTTGCGGCTTCTTTTTTGGTAAAAGTCTTTGCTGCCATGAATGAAGAATTTTAAAAGAATTAAATATCTTGCCATTGAGCGATTGCTGGACTCGAACCAAGTGGGGCAGCCTTTTCTGCTCAATCGCACCAGGTAGGGTTCCTTACTTCTCCAACACCTGGCCAAAGTGTCCTGCGTTGTTCAGTCGCATCCCTGTCTGATTTGCCGGAGGCTGGGTTTTCATCGCCAGTGCTCCAGCGCACAGCATCATCGCGGATCTTCCGCTCTTGTTATTACTTACACGACCGCTTTTCCATCCCGAATTTTCAGCGACAATTGCATGACTTCTTCTTTCCAGTAGTAGGGGGGGCGTCCGGAGCGCTGTTTGGTCAGCTGGCCTCGCCGGAACGCATTCGCTACGCGCACCCGGTGAGTTTTGCTCGGCGTGATCGGAATGCCCAGAAGCTGCGCGGCCCGGTCCGGCGAGATCCAATCACTTTGTATTTCCTCTACGCTTTCGATGTAGCGCAGATAAGCGTCTGTATTCCGATTCAGCGCGGCAATCAATTCCTGCGCAGTTTGGTCACTAATGGCATTCATTGTTTAGAGTATTTTGGTTACCGGTCCTGCCGGGGTAGGGGCAGGGACCGGCCTGAAAGTGAAAAACCAACTTTAGAAAACCAAAATCATGCAGCGTGAGCAACCACGCCAATTTCTAAGCCATCGGGGGCAATCAGGCAACTGAGTTCTTCCAGAGTGGTATTGCTCCAGCCAACGTGATGTTGCAGGATAATATCCTGGGGAAATTCGTTGAGCGCTTCGGCCACGATGCCAATTTCTTCTTTGTCCCAATCATCCTGACCTTCCATCAGGGCATTAAAGCGGGAGTGGCCGATGGCCTGTTTGAGATCATCCAGCTCGAACTCGTTCAACTGGTCGCGCAAGTGTGCAGCGAACTTCAAAAGGTGCTGATTTTTCATGCGGCTTGTGTGTTGATGGTGATGGAATGAGGGCACCCTTCTTCTTCGTCGAGCACCCAAAGGAGCATGTCAATTTTTGCGTTCAGTACGGCACGGTAAAACTTCATTGCGGTATCGTCGCGACCGGCGCTGAAATGGCGACCGGCGTTTTCGCTTTCATTCAACTGGGAGCGCAGCAGGCGAAGCTTTCTTCGCACTTGCGCCCGCGTTCGATTCAGTGGCAAATTCCCTGATTCTTCCAAGTGTTTGTTCATAGAGTTGTCGGTTTTGGTTGATGAATTCTTCCAGGAGTTCAAGCAATTGAACTTCAGTTTCCGACAATGTTTCCCGAGCTACGCCATACTCCTTGTAAAGCTCCAATGGAGTAGCGCCCATCACCGATGCAAAAAGCATCAGTTGCCCAAATTGTATAGTTTCCGGAGCACTGAGCTTCACGCTTTGCATGCGCAAACTGCCATAAAGCGGCGCTACACTTTCGGGGTCAATACCGTTCGCATACAATTGGGCCAGATAGGCCATTTTGAATGGTTTTTGTGCGATTGATTTAGTCATAGTATGCGGATTTTGAAATGTTTACAAAAAACCAGTCTGACCTGGGCCAGACTGGCGATCACAGGTTTATGAACAAAAAAACTTCTTAACCTAATATCCTGCCGGGGTGTGAAAGTGCCTGCCCCGAAGGGTGGGGCAGGCCCCAATTACTAAACCCCTTTGAAAAGTCATTGCTGTTTTTTTAACCGATACAGAGAAGTATCCAGCGCCTTGGGAGCCTGCGAATCAGGGCACATACTGGTCACGCGCACAGCCGCATTTTTGCCCGAAATTCCGCCTTCTACCTTTTTTGCAAAATCGGCGTCGTTCATCGCGGTTATGGAACCAATGTATTGGCTGACCAGGCTGTACACGCGGTATTCAAAACCCAGCTTGCGCATTTGGCGAAATGACCAAGTTTTGCCACTTGTGGCCAGATCAAAACCCGATGGCGTGATCATGTGAATGCAATCGAAGAAAAAGGCGGCTGTACCGTCCTCGCTGTCCAGTATCCAGACCATACCATCGTATTCGCTTTTTTCTTTATCCTTGCGGAATTCGTACACGCGATCTTTGTACTGGAAGCGGACGCGATCAACCAGGTCTTTTAGTTTCATAGCGGTATCTGTTAGGGCCAAAATTGATTGGCTCGCCAAAAAAGTAACCAAATAAAAAGTTCGCAAACAGCATGATCGGGATTGCCCAAAGAGGAGAGATGCCCAACCAGGCCACTGGCGTAATCACGGTCATAAAAATGAGCAGTACACGGACCGACTGACCAAAAAATACTGCCCCCCAGAAAACCCGGAATTGCCGGCTCTTTGCCGGTTCAGTTTTCGTATTCAGATAGCCAATGGTTTCAAAACTCCTGCCTGATTCTTCGGCAATGCGATCTGCAAAAAAATTCTCCATGAAATCCGCTGCGCTTGAGGTATCAATGTTCATCAGCAGCGTGTCGCCGTGGAATTCATACTGGCATTGAATGCCGGCAATCTCAATGGTTTGTGGATCGGTCGCAGCCGTAAAGCCCATGTTATTCTTCCTCATCATCATCTCGATTTTCCGGTGATAAATCTGAAAGCAGCAGGTGAAAGTCATCATCCAGCACGTGGTTAAAAATGCCCTCTAATTGCAGGCCGCAGATGAAAACGATACGGTTTCGCAAGGCTTCCAGGCGATTCTGAAGATCGTTAATGTCCAATTCCACGTAGCCTTCTCCATAGTAAAAGTTGCCGTCGTGAATATTGCAGATGAGTTTGTTGTAATCCTCCGCAAGGCAGCGACGCAGGTCGTCAAAATCTACTTCCTGCCCAGGTAATTGATGTTTTGTGCCGCTCATAGTTTTATGATTCATTGATTCAAAAATCCAACAACCCCAGCATCTTCGCCTGTAACAAGCTGATGTGGTCATATCCTTCATCGTTAAAGCAGTCTTCCCTTTTCTGCAAGTATTCTTGCAGCATGCCTGCGTCTTCCAACGCCTGCCGTGACACGCAGACTAAAACCCGGTAGTCAATTGCAAGACCGGCTTTGTTTTGCACTGTTGCTTCTGCTTGATTTCCCATTTTTAACCCTTCTTTAGCTTTTCCACCGCACCACTGCCGCCATATTGCCCGCTACCTTTGCAAAGGGCATGAAAATGGCTCGCCGCATTTTGTGCGGTTTGATAGATTTAATTAGATTTGTGTGTTCTTATTTGACAAGTGCAAACATAAGTATTATTTAATGACACTGCAACATTTAATAATGCTTTTTTAATCTGATTGATCATATAGTTTTTGCTTCAATGTATATATCTAAGAATCTTAAATATTTGCGCACCAAGGCGACTAAAAGCCAAGAACAGGTAGCGCATGCATTGGGCAAGAAAAAAATAGTAATCAGTCAATACGAGACAGGGAGAAGTATTCCCCCGGGCGACATCTTAGTCAAATTGGCTCAATACTTTGAAGTGAGCATAGATGATTTTGTACTACGGGACATCGAAAAAGAAGGGACGAGTGGTGATCCTGTGAAGCCCACACCACAGGATGAAGCGCTGACGGCGCTTCTGGCGCGGATGGAAAACTATGTGGCGGCGCTGGAGGGGAATATGGAGGAATTGAGGCAACAAATACGGGATAAGAATCCGGAATTGGCAAAGGAATTAGGAATAGGCTGAAACATACAGCGATACTGGCCGTAGATCAAAATAGAGAAAAAACATAGTTAAAAGATGGAAAACCAGATACCTTCGCTTCAGGATTGGCTGACGGCGACGAGGTACACGGTTGAAGTTGTTTCTGCGCAAGCGGAGCTTTACAGATAACAAATTCATCGGCTGGCAGGGTTTGCCGGCTGCTTTTCTGATAACAAATTCCGGCTAATCAGCTCCGGATCAGCTCCGGATCTTCTCCAGCTTCATTCATGACTGTTAACAATACATAAAAACTTCGATCACATGAAAAGATTATGCTTTGCGTTCATTGTCATTGCCCTGGGGGTAGGGTGTGGGAAAGATGGAAAAGATTGTCCAGCCGGGTTTTCCGGAGAGGATTGCAACATAGAGCTGACGCCAAGCCGGGTTGACTTGGTCAGCCTTTCGGCTAATGTGACCAGCACCGGATGGGATATACTACCAAGTTCTCCTCCTGATGTGTTTTTTGTTGTCGAGGGTTCTGGTGGCGCAGCCTTATTGACGACTTCTGTTTGCTTAGATTCCAATACTTGCTCCTGGACAGGTACGCTTTCTTTTGGTGCAAGTGAAACCTGCGTGATCCGGGTTTTTGACGATGATGGTTTAGGCTTCAGAGAACAAATCGGCTCTTTCTCTTTAGATGTGTATGAAAATGGCGGTGGCTTTCCCACATCGCTTACCGGAACCTTAAGCGGAGTAACGGTTACCGTAGGGCTGTCATACGACCACTGATAACAATTCCAGTTTCCAGGATGGTACTTTTTCTGATAAAAAGGGCAGAATATCCGCTGACGCTATCCCCGGAATGTTAACATCCGGCTAAAGTTTGTTTTGAAAAACAAAAAGTTTTATTATTGCTTTCTGATTATTGATTTTTTGTTTTAAAAACAAACTATGAGAAAGCATGACGCGCTCATCGAGCGGGCCAGGCAATTGCATGCCCTGCTCAAAATTTGCCCATCTGAAGATCAGTTGTTCAGGCTTTCTCTGCTTACGGAATTGGTAGCTGTGTGTAAAGAACTAACATTGATTTATGAAGAATTGGCCGGAGTAAACAAATAGTTTTCCCACGCAATTCTGAGATTCTCAAAGCTGACTATGTAAATGATTGAAAAATAAAGAACTATGATAACGCAATTTGTCCCGTCCGGACCGCAAGAAGCCTCAAGGTTAATTCCTTGAGGCTTTTGCATTTTATCACCATAATCCAACACTGCAGGTTCCTCCTGCCACGAATAATCCGCGATTTTTATCCCCCAAAACCTTCCCTTCTGCCTATCTTTCGACCTTCAAAGCCAATAATATGCCCGACCCTGTTCGCTCGCATAGCGTGTTCTAAACTCCGGCTTTGCTCGCGCGGATTTGTAACCCGTCGCGGCTTGTCTTCCGCGCTCCTGAGCGGTAGTCTAACTGAGGGACCTACTTACGTAAAGCCTCTATGCATGAACAATAAATGTTTCAGGCTTTTGAGATAAGACCAAAGTAGAACCTATTTAAAAGGCACACAATGAAAAAAGAGGAACTACAGCAATTAAATTTCAAAGATTTTCTTCCTGTTGTTTATGAGGACATTGAGCCTTATTTAATTGCTGAATTAAATCGCTTAAGAGCCGAACTCATTTTACTACCTGAGCATACGAGTGAGGAGACCTTACTGTCCATATTTGAAAACTCCGTCAAAAATCTAAATCGAATTGATCAAGATGAAAATATTGAAAGCGGAATTGATACAGAAGAAAGAGAAGGGCTTTGTGAAGCGCTTTCTGCAATGGGCACAATCGTTGGATTAGAAGAAGATGGGGAATACCTGGATGAATGGAGGGAATGGTAAAAAAAAAGGATTGATGGCGTGCGGGCCTTTTGATTTGATAACAAATGCGGTGATCAGGAATTGGGGCGATGCTTTTTCTGATAACACTCCCGCTCTTACCCAATCTGCCCCTCATCTGTCAAAATCTCGCGGCTCGCCAGGTTTTTTAATCCGCTGCGGCCTGTCTGCCGGTCTCCAGACCGGCGTACGAAGGTCATACCACTCGCAGCCCCCATGTACACGACGCCAGAACGGTACGTCCCATCGGGACGCAATGCCGGTAGCCCCATGTACACGACGCCAGAACGGTACGTCCCATCGGGACGCAATGCCGGTAGCCCCCATGTACACGACGCCAGAACGGTACGTCCCATCGGGACGCAATGCCGGTGTTAATGGATTAAAAAAAATATTTGATATTTAGGGTCGAAAACATCATCCAATGCCAAATACCTACACACAAATTCACATTCAGACGGTTTTTGCCGTTAAATACCGGGAAGCCGTCATTGCTCCGGATTGGAAAGAAGAGTTGTACAAATACATCACGGGCATTATTCAAAAATTACGACCATAAGTTATTG
>JABWAJ010000254.1 GCA_013361075.1 Saprospiraceae bacterium
GTCATAATCAGGCGTTCCAAACCGGTCTTCGCTCAGCGAGAGGCTACGCATTTTCCACGCAAAGAAAATCCAGGTGCCAACGATGATAAATGTACCAAACGTGTACCAGCCTTTGTTCAGGAAACTCGATTTCCCGGCAATAATGGCATCGTACTCTGGCTTAGTTGGGTCAGTCAGCGTCGTATCTGCCCAATGGTATAAGTGGTGCCAATGCCCCCAGACACCGATAGCTACCACGGCCATCATAACAAGGCCCGGAATCAGGAAAAGCGAATACGCTTCGAATATCCTTTTGATTACAGTGTACCAACCGGCCATCGCTGTTGTGAAGGCCGTAATGATAAACAGCGAAATGAATCCGATCCCTGTGAAGAAAACCGCATTGTGCAAATAGTTTGTCCAAAAACGGGTATGCAAGGCATCATCGTAAACGAACATGGTCAGGAGGAGGCACAAGACGCCCAGCGCCATGAATCCGCCTAAAACCGTTTTTTGCTTTGATGTAAAAACGAACTGGTTCATCGTTAACCCTCGTTATGTGCCGATTGACAAAAAGCCAACCGGTGAAATATTTGATTAATGCACTTATTCTCTTGTCAATTACCTAGTGATGACCACTGTCATCGGTAGGCTGCTCTTGCTGTTGTGCAGCATCGGGCGCGGGTTGGTTGTCCGTAGCGGTTTGTGCAACCGGGCGCACGGAACTAGCCGGAATACCAAACGCAGGATTGAGCGTATTGGCATTTTCATCATAGACTAATTTTTTCTCCTTCGCCTGCAACGACCGAATGTAGTGAATCACCTGCCAGCGTTCTTCATACGACAATTTGTCGGCATACCCGCCCATCACGTTTTTGCCGTACATGATGCCATGATAGAAGCGGCCGTTGGAAGAATTCAGGAAAGTATCCTGAAGAAAATTGGCCGGTGCAGCCGGATAAACGGCTTTGGTATTTTCTTCACTCACTAAGTATCCGAGGCCATTTCCAGCTGTGCCATGGCAGATGCCGCAATAAATATCGTACAACTCTTTGCCTTTTGCCAGCCCTTTTGCTGTGATCGGGAAAGGGTTGCCGTTGATCTGAGCGGAAGCCCTGACGCGTTCCTCTTCCGTGTCTTTGTAGTAATAAGGTACATTGCCGTTAATCGGCACTGCAATCTCATTAACCCCTGTACCGCCGCGCAGGTGCAGCATCAAAGCAGCCTGTGCTGCTGGATCCTGCAAATAAGAAATACCAGCATACCCGCGGGCAATGGTGCCGTTCACAGGCAAACGGGGATTAGACAGGTCTCTGCGCTTAGCCACGCTGGCACTGTCCCAGGTATTGTAGTGGTAATAACCATAGACATTGCTCTCATAAGCAAGAGAGTGTCCCATGTCCGGCATGTACTCACTTCCAGTATCGTTGTCCTTGGCGGGCGAACAGGCGGAGAGCAAAGCCGCTGCTGCCAAAGCAAGGAAACATATCTTGATGTATCTCATCGTTTAATATTTAGGAGCGATGTGCTTATCAAAATCAATCAGATCGTCTTTGAATTCACTTCCGAAGCGCCAGTGCTGCTCAGGAAAGACCGTAAACGGTCAACCTCTGCCTCTGATGCGCCATTCGTTTGAAAAGCGATACAAAATTTATCATCCGTGATTCGGTCATCCAGCGTCGGATTGGTAACGCCGGGGGCCATCCCGCAGATGGTGTAAAAGGTGACCACCATCCCCACAGAAGCAAACAAAACTGTAAGCTCAAAGGTAATGGGGATGAATGCCGGAACCGACCAGTATGGCTTACCACCAAAAATAATGGGCCAGTCGCGGGTAAATACCCAGCTCATGAACAGAAAGGCTGTCAGGGTACCAATGGCACCATACACAAAACCTGCCTGATGGAGTCGGCTTTCGGAAAGGCCTAACAGCGGATCAAGCCCGTGAACGGGAAACGGGGTATAGACGTCCATAATATCCAAGTGGTCGTCTTTAGCCTGCCTGACAGCTTTCAGGAGAATTTCCTCATCATCATACAAGCCGTACAGCACTTCTTTATTTTGATCTTTCATTGTCGTTTACTTGCGCTATATGGTGAATTAGTGATGTGTATCTGTTGACTTTGTAGTCGTTTCGTGGTCGTGGTGGTGGTGGTGTTTGGCATTCGGGCCAATGTACTGATCACCTGCCACTTTCAGGATGCTCTTGACCTCTGCTATCGCTACAACGGGTGCAACCCTTGCAAATATCAGGAACAGCGTAAAGAACAAACCGAGTGTACCGACGAACAAACCGATTTCAACCCAGGTCGGCGTGTAGTAACTCCAGCTGGATGGCAAATAATCGCGGGCAAGCGTCGTAGCAATGATCACAAAACGTTCGAACCACATCCCGATGTTTACAAAAATGGACATTACAAAAGTCCAGAACAGGCTGCGGCGCATTTTTTTGAACCAAAAAAGTTGCGGCGACAATACGTTGCAGGACATCATGCCTACATACGACCACCAGTAAGGTCCGAGTACCCGGTTGGCAAATGCAAACTGCTCATAAACGTACCCGCTATACCAGGCAATGAACAACTCTGTCAGGTAAGCTACCCCTACGATTGTACCCGTAAGCAGGATTACTTTATTCATGCTTTCAATGTGTTGCAGGGTAACGTATTCCTGCAACCCATGTACCTTCCTGGTAATCACCATCAGCGTTTGTACCATTGCAAAGCCGGAGAAAATGGCCCCTGCAACGAAATAAGGCGGAAAAATGGTGGTGTGCCAACCCGGGATAACAGAAGTGGCAAAGTCGAAAGATACGATCGTGTGTACCGACAATACCAGCGGGGTAGACAACCCGGCAAGTACCAGAGACAAGCTTTCCCAGCGCTGCCAGTGTTTGGCAGAACCCGTCCAGCCGAAAGAGAAATAATTGTACAGTTTACGGCGCAGCCCCGAAGCGCGGTCGCGAACCGTTGCAAGGTCTGGCACCAAACCAGTATACCAAAACAGCAGGGATACCGTGAAGTAGGTCGAGATGGCAAATACGTCCCACAACAGCGGGGAGTTGAAGTTTACCCACAACGGGCCCCGGGTGTTTGGATACGGGAAGATGAAAAAGCCCAGCCAGAGACGTCCCATGTGAATGAGCGGGAACTGCCCCGCACAAATTACAGCAAAGATCGTCATGGCCTCTGCTGCACGGTTAACCCCCGTACGCCAGCGTTGACGGAACAGCAAAAGGATGGCCGAAATCAAAGTTCCGGCATGACCGATACCGACCCACCACACGAAGTTGGTAATGTCCCAACCCCAGCCAATGGTACGGTTCAGGTCCCAGGAACCAATACCGACCCAAATGGTCCAGGTCACACAAAAAACATACAGAGTCAGGCCTGCTACCGCAACCATAAACGCGATAATCCAGGCCATACTGGGCACCCGTTCCGTGGGGGCACAGATGTCTTCCGTGATCTGATGATAGGTTTTTCCACCTTCAATTAGTGGCTCCCGAATCGGAGAAACAGGTGCGCTCATATCAAGTTATTTACGATGACAGCCGAAGCTGCCCATGAATTCATGAATGTATCTTATGCGTCTAATGCTTCGTTGCGATTGTTAACCCGGGCGGCATAGAACACCGATGACTGTGTGTTCACTTCTTCCAGCACCAGATAGTTCAGCGGGTTTTCTATGCGTTTGGAAACCATGCTTTCTTTGTTGTTGCGGTCACCGAAAACGATGGCACCCGTCGGGCAGGCTGTCTGGCAGGCGCTTTTCACATCGCCATCCACTAATCTGCGGCCTTCGCGCTTCGCCATCAATTTGCCTTCCTGAATGCGTTGCACACAGAAGCTGCACTTTTCAATAACCCCGCGGGAACGAACCGTTACATCCGGATTCAGTACCATGCGCATCAGGTTATCTGCTGCAAATGGCAATTCTTCCCCATTGACGTAGTTTTCGTTGACGCCAAAAAGGTCAGCCGTTGTATAGTCCAACCAGTTGAAACGACGCACTTTGTAAGGGCAGTTGTTGGCGCAGTAGCGCGTACCGATACAGCGGTTGTAGGTCATCTGGTTCAAGCCTTCCGAGCTGTGGTTTGTTGCAGCAACAGGGCACACGTTTTCACAAGGTGCGTTGTCGCAATGCTGGCACATCATCGGTTGGTATACCACGTTCGGGTTTTCATAATCCCCGTAGTAGTAGCGGTCAATGCGAATCCACGGCATTTCGTGGTGGCGGTGTACTTCACGTTTGCCCACAACAGGAACGTTGTTTTCCGCTATACACGCAACCTGACAGGCCCCGCAGCCAGTGCAGGCGTTCAGGTCAATGTGCATGGCCCACCAGTGTCCCTGCTCGTAGAAATCCCTTTTGTAATCTTCAAAGGGGTACAGCGTCTGGTCGTTGAGATGGGCGGCTTCTCCGCGTTTTTCCTTGATGTGTTCCGTCAGGCCTTCCAGATCTTTTAAGTTGCCCTGGTAGATGACCGAACGATTGGTCAATCCGCCCTGAAATCCGGAACCCAAAGACATGATGGCTTTTTCATCCACATTCAGTGCTTTGCCGGTGGCATCGTCTTTAACGATCTGACCATTGCTGTCACGGGCAGTAACCCCCATGGTATGGTGGTACTGCACACAGGCAAATTCCTTATCTTTATCAACAGCATTCGAAACGCTGGCCGAAGCTGCATAGTACTGCGTATTGCCATCAGCGTCTATACTCAGCCAGGGATAGACGTTTACACCAACCTTATTGCCCAGTGCACGCCCCATTTCACCGGTTGCTTCCCGGCCATATCCCACTGCCAGCGACACGGCACCTTCCATTTGGCCAAACTGCCGGATCACTGTACACAGTTCTTTTTTGCCATTCACCGTCACCTCAACCTTGTCCGCTTCGCTGTATATTTCACTGCCATTCAGGTTGTTGAAGGAAGTAAAATCGTTATTTCCATCCCATTTTACCGGTACGCCGAGGTAATTCCCCCAAACGCAGCGGGTAACGGGATCCGGCATTTCCTGCAACCAGGGGTTAGCGGCGTATTGGCCCGCACCCATGTTGACAGTTTCAAAAAAGGCAATTTCTAGTTCACTGCCTGCCGGTTTGCGTACTTTGGCAGCAGCGGCGGCAGCATCGCCGGAGAATGCCACCTGAATGTCTGCTTGTGGTGCCTCGAAAACCCCGTCGTGTAACGCGCTGTCCCAAAAAGCATCAAAGGTAGCAAAGCTCGACTGCTGGCGTGAAATGGTATCTCTCCAGTTGTTTTTCAAAAACTCGAGGTAAGGCTGCTCTGCTGTTGTATCCAAAGTTTCAGCCGCAGCCCAGCGCAGCAGGCTTTCTTCCGCCTGGCGGGTACCCGGTCGGCCCAGTGCGGCAAACAAAGGCGCGATGGTAGGCTGAATAAGGCTGTAATGGCCTCGTTTTGCTTCAGCATCGCCCCAGCTTTCAAGATAGTGGTGTGTAGGTGCTACATAATCGCACAACAAAGCCGTTTCGTTGGCCACACCGGCAAAAGACACCTTAAGGCCAACTTTTGCCAAACCGTTTTTGAATTGCTCGGCGTCCGGCAGGTCATAAGCAGGGTTGGCACCATCCATGACGAACAGGGCGTTCACCTGGCCAGCGTTCATCTCGCGAACAAGGCTGCGCACATCGCTGTCCATCCCCTGGCGTTGCAGGGAAGCGTCGTTGAACGTAATGGTTTTGCCATAATTGCCCAACAAATCGTTGATGGCATTGACAATAATCTGCTCACTCCGGTTATTGGAGCCTGAAACAACGAGTGAGTTGCCGCGGCTGGCGAGCAGTTCTTTGGCAACTTCTTTGATTTTAGCAGCTTTTTTAGCATCCAATTGCGGGCCGGTGATGCGGGAAGCATTGCTGGATGCAGCTATTTCATTGTACAAAGCGACGATGGCCGCGCCTTGCTCTGAAGGTTTAACCAATATCCGGTTATCGGCATTCGAACCGGTGAGGCTCATATGGCTTTCCACCTGAATGTGGCGCGACATGGTTGCTTTACGGATATCCGGAATGCGGCGGCCATGAACGTATTGTGCGGCAAATTCAACCGGAGAAATCCACGTACCCAGAAAATCGGCTTCAAAGCTGACAATGACCTGAGCCCGGTCGAAGTGGTACCCCGGAATCACTGCCTGTGCAAAGCAAGCCTGGTTGGCTTCCAGAATGGCCGAGCTCGAAACCGGATCGTACATGACCACTTTCGTGTTCGGGAATTTTGTGGTGAAATCGGCAAGAGCCTTTTTCGTAGTCGGGCTGAGGATGGTGTTGGCAACAATGCGGATATTGGCATCCGGCTTCAGTTTGCCGGTAATGTCTTTATCTATTTGTTCCCAGGAAGGTCCGGCAGCGCGTTTGTTGCGCGGGCGATCAATTTTGCCTTCCTTTACCATATAAGGACCATCAAGACGGCTGGTGTCGTAGAGGCTCAGTACGCTGGCCTGAGCCCGGGCACTGGTACCACCCATCGTTACTTTTGAAAGGCTGTTGCCTTCAATCTTGATGGGACGTCCGTCGCGTGTTTTGATCAAAACCGCACAATAATCGCCGCCCTGAACGAAGCTCGATGCATAATATGTGGCAACGCCCGGAACAATTGTATCGGGTTTGATCACATATGGAATCGCCTTTTTTACCGGAATTTCGCAGCTTGCCGCAATCGTAGCTGCGCCAATACCAAATCCGAGGTATTTCAGGAAGTCGCGGCGGCTGCTCTCTGTGGAAAGCGCGCTTTCGTCCGCCAATTGTTCGACCAGGGGGAGCTCAGCGAACTCCTGACTGCTTACTTGCTGATAGGCAGGATCGTTTTGAAGGTGTTCGACCCCGATCCAAACTGCTTTATTTTGATCTTTCATTTCAAGAATTTGCTCGAATGAAACAAGTTTAAAGTGGTGTCTACGACTATGATTAATAGTGACACTTCTGACATTCCAGACCGCCAATTTCCTCAACCGTTACCTTGCTGCGTTCGCCTTTGGCGATCTCTTCATGGAAGCGGGTATACGTTTTATAGTATTCGTTGTCGGCGAATTTTACTTCCGTCTGGCGGTGGCAATTGACGCACCAGCCCATCGAAAGTGGCATGGCCTGTTGCACAACTTCCATTTCTTCTACCTTGCCATGGCAGGTCTGGCAGGCAACTTTGCCCACCGCAACGTGCTGTGCATGGTTGAAATACGCGTGATCGGGCAGGTTGTGGATGCGAACCCATTCAATTGGGCCGTATATTTTGGTGTCGCCGGTTTCTTCATCGGTGAGGGATTCAACCAAAGCATCCCACTGTTTTTTGACCAGGTTTTCCCCTGTCATGTCCAAAGAGCCTTTCTCTTTGATGTAGGTATCCGCCATCCAGCCTTTGTAAATCTTTTCGATGTCGGCCTGGCTCATTTTGTCGTAGCCCTCAATGTATTTGTCTTTGGAAGGATCGTAACCTACCGAAGCAAATATTTTGGTGAGCTCAGCAGTACCGTATTTCGAACCTACTTTGATGGCTTTGTGGCAATTCATGCAGGTATTCGCAGCCGGAATAACCGATTGTTTGCTGCGGCGGGCACCATCGTGGCAATACTGGCAGTCAATTTTCTGAATGCCGGCGTGCGTGGCATGCGAAAACTTGATGGGTTGTTCCGGTGCGTAGCCTTGCTGACGGCCCAGTTTGATCGCCCGGTTTACCGTAGTGTAGCCGCCGAGTACAATAAGCGCAAAGACGACAAATGCGACAGCAGTTTTGCTGGTCAGCAGTTCAACCAGCGTTTGACGGCGGGCCGGTGCGTTGCCATCCTTAACCTGGATCATGTAATTCAGGTTGGAAACGATGCGCGCCAG
>JABWAJ010000255.1 GCA_013361075.1 Saprospiraceae bacterium
AAAATAAGGAACATCAGCCAGATACCAGTGTACCTTAGACTTAAAAACCAGGCAAAAATCAGCGACGAGTCGAGGAGCCAACCAAACCTGAGAACAGGGCGCATTATGGCGACAAGCCTTTTTGAGGTTCTCTTCGGGAAAGACTTTTTGGGCTCAAAAAGTAGAAATAAATCAGGCGCAAAGACCAACTGGCTAAATTACAACAGAACTTCAGGCAAATGCGCAGACAAAATATGCACTGCTTACCCTCGGCGGTATCGGGGGCTGGGGCTAAAACGATGCAATACTCACCAGCGCTGCAATACTCACCCCAAGCAGCACCATAAACAAATAAATCGCCCCGGCCGAAAACATTTTGATGCCCGTAATTGCGCGGCTTTCCTGATAAGTATTTCGCAAGCTCATAAACAGGTACGCCACGCACAGCAACATTGGAATGCTTTCGAATCCATATTTGCCCAAAAAAAGCATGGGCAAATACCAGATGATAAAAATAAGGAAAAACGCCGAGTGAAAATGCAGGGCAAAAACTAGGTGGCTGATGTAATACGGCGTTTTCCCCCTGAAAAAAAGCCAGAGGAGGAAAGCAAAGAAAGGCACCAGAATGAACATCGTTCTGGAAACATTGGTCATAAAAGACTGCTTGAATTGCTGGATGCTGACTGCACCGGTCATCAACCGGGAAGTCCCTTTCATCAGCATTCGGGTGGCTACATTGGGCGAAATATCCTTTGCAATCAGAAAACTATCCATTTGAGTTTCATTGAACTCCCGCACACGGGCCATTTCGCCGGCATTCGTGGGAAACGAGGTAGTCAGCATATTGATGCGCAGCCGCGTGGTATCGTCACTTTGCGAAATCCTGCTCAATTCCTCCGGTTGACCTTCCTTGTTGGAAAGGCTGCCCTGAATGAGAAAGAAGGCTAAACTTACCAGCAGATACAACCGGAATGGCTCTACATACCGAACGCGGCGGCCTTCGTTAAAATCAGCACTGATGCGGCCCGGTTGAGTAAATAATGTCCGCAACGTGCGCCAAAGCCGGGAATCGTAATTGAACACGGATTCAAAGAAAGATTGGATCCAAAACCGCAGAGGAGACCGAATGTCGCGCCGCGCCTGACCACATTGGTGACAATACGCCGCATCCGCTGCAGCGTATTCCGTTTCGCAGTTCGGGCAGTGGGTGGCCGTGTTTCGTTGATCCATCATGTGAACGAAGATATAAATTTGGGAGAAGATCCGGGGAATTTTTATCTTGAGATTAATTTTATCACAATAGCCCGGCATGGTCTCCATCATCCTTCCTTTTTTCCAGGTTGCTGCGCTGGCCTTCGATGAAGCCATCCGAAGCATGGCGGAGCAAAGCCTGCAAGATTGGGAATTGATCCTGGTGGACAACAACGCAGATGCAGCAACGCGCGAAATCGCCGAAAAGTGGGCCAAACAAGAGGCCCGGATCCGGATCATCCACGAACCCGTTCAGGGCATTGCCTTTGCACTGAACCGGGGCTTGCAGGAGGCCCGCTATAACCTCATTGCGCGCATGGATGCCGATGATTTTTCTCAACCGCAGCGCCTGGAGCGACAAGTGGCTTACTTAATGGCACATCCGGAGATTGGCGTGGTGGCTACTCAAACCACTTTTGAATCAGAGCTGGATCAAAGCGAAGGATATGACTGGTTTGTGCAATGGCAAAACGGCATTATCAGTCCGGAAGCCCATGCCCGTACGATGTTCATCGAATCGCCGGTTGCCCACCCAACGGTCATGTTCCGGAAATCCCTGATCGAAGATTATGGCCCATACAGTACAGAAAACGTACCGGAAGACTACGAACTTTGGCTGCGCTGGTGCGATGCGGGCGTGCAATTCTACAAACTCCCGGAGCCTTTGCTCGTCTGGAAAGACCACCCGCAGCGGCTGTCGAGAACCCACAACAACTACTCCACCGAAGCTTTCTGGAAGGTGAAATGCCAATACCTTGCTGCCTGGATTAGGAGAAATGCCGACCCGGACAAAAAAATCGTCGTATGCGGTGCCGGGAAATTGCCCCGTTTGCGGGCGAAACTGCTGGAAGCACAGGGCATATCAATTTATGGCTACACCGATGTCAAGGCCCGGCAGCCCGACGGCATCCATTTTATTCCTTTGAAGAAACTAATCGTACCCAAGGCGTGGTTACTGCTTTGTTTCATCTCCAAACGCGGTGTGGGCGAGGCGGTAGCACAGCATTTTACAGCGCTGGGTTTTGAGGAAGGGAAGGATTTTTTGATCTGTTAAACAGGAACATGAAAACTAAGATCACCCTACATCGCGGCGACCTCACCAAAGTCGCCTTCGACGCCATCGTAAACGCGGCCAATACCTCCCTGCTCGGCGGCGGCGGCGTGGACGGTGCCATTCACCGCGCCGGCGGGCCGCGCATCCTCGAAGAATGCCGGAAAATCGGGCATTGCAAAACCGGACAGGCCGTGATCACCACAGGTGGGAACCTGCCAGCCCGGTACGTCATCCACACCGTCGGCCCCGTCTGGAATGGCGGAACAAAAAAAGAAGCTGAATTACTGGCCGATTGCTACGCCAACGCACTCACCCTGGCGGTCGAAAAAGGCTTAAAAACCATTGCTTTTCCGAACATCAGCACCGGCATTTACGGTTTCCCAAAAAGGGAAGCCTCCAAAATTGCCTTGCGAACCGTGCGTGATTTTTTGGAATACGTTCCGGAGCTGGAAGAAGTGCAATTCGTGTGCTTCGACGAAGAAAATTATGCGTTGTACGAAACTGCCCTGTTCCCGGCCAAAGAAGCAGCCCGCCTGATCCGGCAAATCGAAGCCACTTTTGCCAACGTGCCATTCCCCCGCGAAACCTGGGCCCAAGCCGATCTGCGCGACGATTATATTGACCACGGCCCCCGTTGGGAAGCCGCTTACGCAAACGCCTGGAAAGGCCACTGGAAAGACCTTCCGGAATCAGAACTCCACCCTGCCAGCGCCCTGTCTTTTCTGAAACCCGACGGCATGCGCTACTACTTTCCCGCCTGTATGTGCTATTGTTTGCGGCATTTTCAGGACAACGACGGCAGCAATCTGTACGACGGCACTTTTTTTGCTTCGGAAAAACGCGCCAGGTTTGAGGATTTTTTTGAAGAAAAGTTTTCGCTTTTTGAGGAGGAGGAGCGATCGGCAGTGGGAAGATTTTTGGAGTTTTTTGAGTTGGCGTTCGACCATCCGACTGCCAGAGCTGCGCTTCGGGGATACTGGAATGCCTGGCTGAAATAAAATAATTACAGTGTAATCCGATACCCCACCCCATAACTCATCGCCCGGTTTTTCGACACCTGAAAATCATCCACATCCGGCATGCCGTGGTAGTAGCGGCAAGTTGCGGTAAGGTAGCCCGGGCCTGCTTTGATGCCGATGCCGCCGCCGCCGTAGTAGCCAAAATCCAGTCGGTTTATATTGGGTTCCTGGTCAAAATTTATGCGTTCGCGCTGGGACGGTGCTTCCGGGTTCACAAAATCAAATTTCCGGTGAGCCTTCATCAGATAGGAGTACCCGGCACCGGCTTGTACAAAAAACTGGAGCTTGTTTTGCAAGGCATACAAATGGGCCTGGGCCAAAACGGGCATTTCAACATAACTGCCCACAAAAGTAACTTCGCTTCCGCCAATAGGCAGCCCAAATCCCGGCAGGCACGCCGCGCCCCGCTGCACAAATCCCGGCTCTACAACCAAACTGAAATGCGGATCAATGGCGTATTCCACCGTTGCAGCAGCACCGGCATTGTGGATGTAAACGTTTTCGCGCAGGATGAGCAGGCTTTCATCGTATTGTTGCCAGGCATTGTTGTAAAAAGCCCTGACGCCAAGGCTAACTTGTGCAGAAAGGTTGTTGATGCAGAGACCGGCTATTAACATCAGACCAAAAAAGGCTTTCATAGCGGTGCGTTTTGTTGAGTGAGTGTTGAATTTGCTATGAAAGACGGGTTGCAACCACCAATCCGTTGGCGATCGACTGGTAAGAAAAGTTCTGCGTCTTGTTACAATTCTACAGACTGCTACCTAAGGCGCTTGATGAGTTTCTGAAGGTCTCGTTTACTATGGATAACTCTATGTACAATGATTTGATTGCCAGTAAATTCATATATTATCTTGTAACTCCAGACCTTGATATAGCGAAAATTCCCATATTTCTTAAACCGGGGCTCATACGGAAATCTCTCTGGTTGAGTTCTGGCTGGTTCAACAGCACTAAAAATGCGAACAATAACTTTTTCAGCTATGGCTTCAGATCCATTTTCGACCATATACGCCTTGATCGCCAGTAAGTCCTTGCCGACTCGATTACTCCAGCCAATATCGAGTTCATCATCCATGGATTCCCAGCATAGCTTTCATTTCAGCATGGGAGATTACCTGCCCTGCCTTAGCTTCGCGAGAAGATTCTAAAACACTGTTTATCAGTGTTTCAGCAGAAATCGGACTTCCATCTGCTTCATATCCTGCGATGTCGTCAGCTTCTGACAGCGTCCATTTTTTTAGCAAGGCATAGACAATAGCCAACACTTCGGGATCATCCGTATCTTCCAGAAGGTGGCGAATTGAAAGTTTGATTTCTTGCGTGCTCATATTGAGTCGTTTGTTGACAAAAATAAGGCTTTTACGGGGCATTCAAAAACAAAGTGTATAAAATAATCAGGAACCGCAACAAAATCTTTACTACTGAACTGACGCTTCCCAATACAAAAATTGAGCCTGTATGCCAGTTACCCTGCAATTATCACCCAAAAACATAAATTACCGCCAAAACCCCTTAAATTTAAGGGTTTTTGAACCTTTTTCCTCCCTTGCCATTTATGCTGCATGAGTAATACAAATCCATCTGTGCCCGAGCGGCAAACCAGTGTTTTTGAACGGGCCTACGATCCGCTACCCCAGGCCCTTGTCACCTTTGCAGCGGTATTGGTGGTCATTCTCGGTTCCAAATTGGTAAAACTGACCGGCCTCCTCACCGTCTCTGAACGCTTTCCCTGGATGGCAGCTACGGCTTTCCTGCTTTTTTTTGCCATGCTCAACAGTGTTTTTTCGCTTTCTACCAAAAGCATGATGCGCTATTGGGGCCGTTCCGTGTATTGCTTTATGGGCCTGGCTACTGCTTCCGGCCTTGTGGCGTGGTTGTTTTCCTCCCTTTCCATTGGCGAAGCAGGCTCTTATCGCTGGCTTTATGTGGTGGTCACTTTCGGGTACCTGGTTTTTCTGAGCATCGTGACGTTCATGCGCAACATTGTCGATTTTGCCCAGCGCGAAGAGTGGAACCAGCCGAGGTGGCAGAGTAAGAAGCGGAGGTAGTTGGTTATTGGTTATTGGGGAACTGGTTATTGGTTATTGGGGAATTGGTTATTGTGGGGCTTGCGACTGCTGTTTCGGAAATTTCCTGCATGCATTTAAAGTGTCCTTTTGGGCATTTATTGAACCCGATTTTTGAACAGGGCCGGCATGAAAGCCCGGTCACTTCAATGCTCGTATTGCGGTTGGTTCCGTTGGGATAATACGGGTACATCCCGAAAGCAGGAATGGTATTCCCCCATACAGAAACAATGTCTTTGTTCAGTGCCGCTGCAATGTGCATGAGGCCGGTGTCGTGGCTGATGACCCTTGATGCCTGGCGCACGACGGAAGCCGATTGGTTGAGCTTCAGAGCCCCGCAGGCATTGACGACGTGGGGACCGGCCGCTGCAGCAATACGGGCTCCCGATTCAGCTTCATCGGGCCCGCCAAGCAACACTACCGGCTGTTGCAGCAAGCGGCAAATGGCGATGATTTTGGCTTCCGGCAGGCGTTTGGTGGCATGCGCGGCACCGGTTACAAAAGCAATATAGGGAATAGCCGGGAGTGAAGGCGGCAGGCGCTCTTGCAAAAAACCAGCCGCATCTACCTCCTCTTCTGCCGGAATGAAATAATCAAGTCCTGCACCGTCATTCACAACACCCAATGTACGTACGGTATCTAAATAGCGGTCCACAATATGGCGGTTGGGCAGACGGTTGATTTTCCAGTTGACCATCAGCCATTTTTCCACATTGAGTTTGTTGAACACATGGCTGGGCACGTTCCAAAGCGCGAGGCGCACACGCAGGCTGCGCAGGTTGCGGTGCAAATCAATCACCAGGTCAAAGCCTTCGGCGCGCAGTTGGGGCAGCACTTCCGTTACTTCCTGCCGGAAGGTCCACACTTTATCCACATACGGATTGGCGGCCAAAACCGCCTGAAAAGACTGCTTGGTGAGGTAGTGAACGGCTGCACCGGTTTGTTTTTTCAGGCAGCGCACCACCGGCGTCGTCAGCACGATGTCGCCGATGGATGAAAAGCGGATGATCAGGATTTTTTTCATTGCTCTTGTTGTTTGCTGCATAGGTACAATCGTTAGCTGCGCGTTTTTCACTATTTTTGCGCCTTGCAAATTTTCAAGCGTCAAAGTTGGAACAATGATCGAAAAATTAGAAGCAATCAAGGATAGATTTCACCACCTCGAAGAGCAGATGGCCGACCCCGGTGTGCTTTCCGATATGACGCGCTATAAAAAGGTCAGCAAAGAATACAAAGACCTGAAAGCCGTGGTGGATGCCTTCGACGCTTATAAAAAAGCATTAGATACCGTAAAAAGCGCCAAAGAACTGCTGCGCGAAGACGATGAAGAGTTGCGCCAGATGGCCCAGATGGAACTCGACGAGTGGGAACCCCGCCTGCCCGAACTGGAAGAGGCACTGCGCATACACCTCATGCCCAAAGACATGGAGGATACCAAAGACGTGCTCTTTGAAATCCGCTCCGGCACCGGCGGCGACGAAGCCAGCTTGTTTGCAGGCGACCTCTACCGCATGTACACCCGCTTTTTTGACGAGCAGGGTTGGGAAGTGGAGACCATTTCGGTCACAGAGGGCACGGTAGGCGGCTACAGCAAACTTGTACTGGAAATTCATGGAAACGACGTGTACGGCAAGCTCAAATTTGAATCGGGTGCCCATCGGGTACAACGCGTGCCGAAAACAGAATCGCAGGGCCGCATCCATACCTCTGCTGCAACGGTGGTGGTGATGCCGATTTTGGAAGTGGAAGACGTAGAAATCAACCGGGCCGACCTGAAAATTGACGTATTCCGGGCCAGCGGCGCGGGTGGCCAGCACGTAAACAGGACGGAATCGGCGGTGCGCATTACCCACTTGCCCACCGGAGTCATAACGGAAAGTCAGGAAGCCCGTTCCCAGATCCAAAACCGCGAAATCGCCATGCAGCGCCTCATTTCACAAGTGCAGGAAAAGAAACGCGCTGAAGTGGAGAACGAAGTATCTACCCGCCGCCGTTCTTTAGTCGGCTCCGGCGACCGCTCGGATAAAATTCGCACCTACAACTGGCCGCAAAACCGCGTTACGGACCACCGCCTCGAAGGAGATAACAAAAACTTCAACTTAGATAAAATCATAGAAGGCGATATTGGAGGCTTGATCGAAGCGCTTCAGATTGCCGAAAATGCCGAACGGATGAAGGGGGAAGCGGTGGGTTAGCCTTCATCGTGAGGCCCCTACGCCCCATGAACCCGCTCGCGCGGTGGCTCCGCCCCGTGCGTCCTATTTTTCAAGCGCTGCTGTTTTTATCTGCCGTATTTCAATAGACTTGTTGCGACGGGGCAGCGTGGTGGTGGAAATGGCTAAACACCGCTGACGCGTTCCTTCACTTGAATGCCCACAGGGCATTCACCCTTCGGG
>JABWAJ010000256.1 GCA_013361075.1 Saprospiraceae bacterium
ATTTTTTCCTAAAATCTCACTCTTCTTCTGAGCATCCTCCGCAATTTCAACGAAATTTTGTATCTTTATCCACTGAAAGCTCTGGCTTCCACATACGAATCGCATATCTTACCATCTTGATACACAAGCGAATTGGACCCAAAAATGAAAAAAGAATTCACCTTCTACGAATTTGCTGGCCTCTTAGTTCCGGGGGTTGTCTTCATCTTTTTTGGCAATTACATGCTGAAGGAACATTCCCCAAAAGGACTTTTTGACTTCAGCAACATCGGCGATTCTGCGATTTCTCTCATCATTGCTTATGCAGCCGGGCATCTACTGCTGGGTGTTGGGAATTTTTTTGAAAAGGCCCTCTGGTATTTTTATGGCGGCATGCCTACGCAATGGCTGACCAAACCAAAATCGGAAAAATTGCTGTTATTCAGCCCGGAAGATAATCAGAAGGTATTGGACAAAATCCATTCGGTATTTAGTCAGGTTGACGGAAAAGACTATGGCAGAATCATTTATAATGTTTTGTTCCTGAAGAAACTCACCGAAAGAATTGATATTTTTAATACCAATTATTCCTTCTTCAAAGGGCTGACCGTGTCCATTCTGCTCCTTTCGGGGGTGGCTTTTTATGCTTATGGCTACAAGGGCTTTATCTTAGTGGCCCTCATTGGGCTCATCAGCTTGTTCAGAATGATTCATTTCGCCCGGCTTTACGCGAAAGAACTATACCTTACTTTTCTGAATTATCAGGAAAGTTGAGTGATCCTGTCCGTTTTGTACTCATCCTGTCACAATCCTTGGCTGGAGCATGACCTTCTTGTCTCTTCGAATACGGTTACATTACTGACAATAAACACAAAACATTTATAGATCAACGAGTTTGTTTATTTTAAAACAATTTTTGTTTTGTTAAAAAATATTGACTTTTTTGTTTTAACTTCTTAACTTTGTCGTGTAAACCAAACCGTCTCTCATGTTCCGAGCCTTTCTTAATGATAAAATAGGTACCATCATCCGACACTTTGCTGCCGAGATCCAGCCTTTGTCATTGACTAAGCTGCTTAAGCTGTTATACATCACGGATGAAGCGGCAACACGGGAAACCGGTACGCCTGTAACCTGGCTTGAATACCGGGTATGGAAATATGGACCAGTGCCTGGCGAGGTTTTTCAGGAAATTAAACATGGTGAAAAGCTTACCGTTGGTAAACATATTATATCATTCGACGACTACATCAAGGTAATCAGACAGGACAGCGGAAAACGTCCGGGACAGGAAGAGGTGTTCATCGAAGCCAAAGGTGAAGACAACCTGTCCATGTTATCAGCATACGAAGTTGACTTACTTAACCGCGTTTTGCGACAATTTGGCAAAATGAATGCAGCAGAGTTAGTCAGTTACCTGCATCAGGAGGGGTCACTTTGGCATAAAGCCGTTCAAGAGCATAAATTAGATACGAATTTTGAACTTTTCCAAAATACCTCCAACTGCATTATTGATTTTTCCGATTTAATCGAAGATGACGACCTTATGAAAATGGCTGCCCAATCAGCATTTGAATCGTTATATTTCCATAAAACCCTTTACGAAACCAAATTGCAGCAGGATGCCTGATGTTTTTCTTCCTGGAAATCTTGTCCGAATCAAAGACTTTCAATTTGAGGACGGCAGCTCCCGCAACAAATATTTGTTTGTACTGCTCCGGGATGGCACTACTGCGTATGTCATTTCATCCTTGGCAACCAGCCAAAATAAATTAAACGTTGCCGCTACTAAAAACGGCTGCTATCACCATCCACGATTATCCACTTATTACCATTTTCCTGCGGGGGAGGTTATTGGTACCGGGGATTTTTACTTTGACAAAGAAACTTACATTTTTTTTCGTGACAATGTTCGCAAAATTCTCGTTACTGAACTGAGTCAGTATGGTAGCAGCACTACTGATCCTTTTGCAATAGCCCATGTGGCCACTTTAAGCAATGGGGAATTAAAGAAGTTGCTCCAATGTGTTGTCACATCAACCTTCACCCCGGAGGATTTGAAAACAGAGTTAACCTCCTTTAAAGACTCGCTTTGAGTATGTTTTTCTGACCCAACCCACTGAATCGGCGTTCAGCAGTACAACACCTTCCTTCCAAAAATCCCTATCCGTCTACGCTCATATCGCTCATACCCCATCGCATAAATCCAAGACCTACACATATTTCCGCTAAATAATAACCTATTTTCAGGCGAAAATGCATCTTTTTTCGTGCATTTAAGCCCAAAAAAACACAAACTGTGGCGCAAATAACAGGAAGAAAGGAAGAAACAGCCCTGCTGAAGCCTTTGGAATCAGCCACTCGATCCTTATTCGTTGCGATTTAGCGCCGAACACAACCTCGGTACAATACCGCCCCCCTACCTCAAAATCACCAACTTCCCAATCCCGTTCTTAAAATACCCGTCCGTCCCATTGTCATACCTTTCATAATCCTTGCCCTGTGCGTCTTTGGCAAATACCTGGTAGAGGTAAACGCCATTCGCTAAGCGGTCGCCGTAGGCGTCGGTGCCGTCCCAGACGAAGTCGGTGCGGTGGGTTCCGATTTTCATGGGGCCCAGTTCGGCCTGGGTGATTTCGCGCACCACGCGCCCGGAAACCGTCATGATGCGGATGGCGAACTGCGCCGGTGGTTCAGCTCCGGTAAGGGTGTACACAAATTGGGTGGACGTAGAAAAGGGGTTTGGATAGTTGAACACATTGGAAATTTTCGACGCCGTTTCTACTTCAAAAGAAACGCGGTAGTCTAAGTCACCGCTGGCGTTGCCGGTAGCGTCGCGGCCCTGCACTGTCAGTTCGTACGTACCGGATTGGGTAAACTGGGGGGTGAATTCAACCAAAGCGCGGTTTTGGCGGTCCAGATTCGACGCATCGGCCGGAAAAAACCGGACGCGGGGGTCGCTGAACGGAATGGTCGTTACATCACTGGCATCGGGGTAACGCAACAACAGCTTCAGCACCGAAGTGTCGGCTAAGGGCAGAAACGGATTTTCATCGCGCAGCGAAATGGCAATGAACGGTTTGGCCGAAACGAGGTCTCCATCCAGAATCGGCGTGCCGTCGAAGGTGACTTCCACCAGCGGATTGCGCTTGTCGCGCTCGACAAAAAATTCGTAGAACCCGAAATTGTTGTGGTCGAACAACTCAGGCTGATCGTAGTTGGGGTTAATCGCAAAGTTCAGCCGCTGCCGGCCGGAAAGCGTTCGGGTATCTATTTTCACAGACAGAATCAGGGTATCTTTTCCCGGCAAGGGCCGCACCCGAAAACTCCTGGAAACGAGGTTATTGGCATCGTCGGTCAGCACATAGCGCACCAGCAGGCTGTCCATGTCATTCGGGTTGAGGCTGCGCACGCCAATGCGCAGGGCAACAGCTTCGCCTTGCTGTACGGTATCGCGCTGGAATTGAAAAAACGCAGCCGGGTCGAGGGCAGCTTCAGGCAATCCTTCGTAAGTGGTGCGCCAGCGCAGCAGTTGCGGCGACGAACGCAGAAAAGTATCCGCTGCATTCAGTTCGAGGCGCAGGTAGGGGTATTCCGCTGCATTCACCCAGTCGAGGCTGGTGTCGCGCACAGTAAGGCCGGAGGCGAGCAATTGCTGCGTGCTGTCTCCCCGAATGCCGTAGAGGTCAAGCGAATACTGATCTTCGGGGTTGGCTGCTTCCACAGCCCAATGCAATTGGTCCCATTGCCGGGCAGGACCGGCGGGGCGGGAGTGCACTTTGCCATTGTCCCAAATGCCTTCAATCAAAAAAGGTTGCCTGATGGTATCGCCGTTGGGTACCAATTGTTCAAACACGGGGTAATCGGGGTCGTCTTTTTTGTAAAAAAACACATAGGGCCGGGGGCCGACTTCCGGACTGGCGGTACTTCGGATCAGGGTAGCCCCCTGTTGCTCCATCAGTTGAAAAAGGTTGTTGCCATAAGCTACGGAATCGGCAGCCCACTGTGCCGGCTGGTAGTGGTTGTTGCCGTTTTGTATGGTAAAAATGAGCACGTAGTTGCCGGAGGGAATGGTGTCGCGCAAAAACTTAATGACCTGCTCGCGACGCCCGGCCGATTGCGTGGAAAAAGGGAAACAAGCCCAGTTTGTCGCCCAGCTTGTACCAAGCTGGCTGCCATAATAACCTGGCTTGTTGTTCGGCCAGGGCGCGCCGGTAATCGAATCGAGTACGCTGATGTAAAGGCCACCCCGCACCCAGGGTTCGTCGTAAGGCAGGTAAAAAGAAGACGTATTGTTGACAACCAAATCCGGGTAAACGCCGGGAAAAACGCCGTTGGTAATCGAAACGGTTTTCAGGTCGTCCAGAAATTTGAATTGCCGGGTTGTATCCGATATTTCCATGTCGGTGAACAAATCCTGTTCAAACTGAAAATAGTGCGACTGGTTCCACCCCTGGGGGCTGCCATTGAGGTAAATGAAGGAAGCATTGCTCCAGATATAGCCCGATACCCCAGAGGTGTCAGGGCTAACACGCCAGTAATAGACAGTGCTGTCCTGCCAGTTCACATCCGGCGTCCAGGGCAGCAGGCCGCCTTTCTGCCGGATGGTAGTACGGCGCAGCTGGGGGCTGTTGAACCACTCCGTGGTGTCTATTTCCATCAGGTAATTGCGTTCGGAAGCAAAAATATCGGCAGTTGAAGCGTACAGGGAGACGGGTGCCTGCCCGACGATGGCAAAATTCGGGGGCCAGGCAATGTTGACGCCGTTGTCAAAAATGTATTTGGTAATGCCTGCTTCACCGAGATTATTCAGCAGTTCGTTGTTCTGTTCAGCTATTGGAACAGGGGTTTCGGGGATGGCATTGCCAGGGTCAACGGTGATGCGGAAGCGGTTTTCGCCGATGGCCAATTTACCCAAAACCGGTATCCGGATGACCACACTGTTTTCGTATTTTGGCGCAGGTACCTTCATTTTGGGCAGCTCGAGTTCAATGTTGCGGGGCAGGGTACGGCGGATCAGCACCTCTACGCTGTCAACCGATGCGCGGCCCGCATTGACCAAACTGAAGCGAAAATCGAAACTGTCCATTTGGGCGTTAATGGCTTCCGGCTCGAATTTCGGGCTGTTGCTGTTGATGAAAAAATCAGGTTTTTCTGACAGCGACAATGCCAGGGCAGGGTCGCCATTGAGCGTGTATTGCTGCACCAAAGACCGGGTAAAAATGCCCCCGGTGTTGTCGAATCGTTCAAGGGTGCGCCGGATGGCATCGCCAATGCCTTTTCCGTAACTTTCATGCCCGAGTTCGGCGTACAATTCACTGGTCACCGAATACAAAGAAGAAACGGCGCCTAAGCCCACCGAAGCGATGAACGCCAACGCCCCTTTATTTTCCTGAAAAACAAAATTTTCGCCCACACTTTTGCCTCCCTGATGGATGGCGCCCGACAGACAACCGAGCGAAATGATGAGGGGGTAGCGGTTCTGGTTTTGGTAAATGGCAGGATTGTCAATGCTGAAATCGAAACCACCCGAGCTGGAATGTCCGAAAAAAGTAACGATGGAAGCCCCCGCATTGATGCGGTTGGAGATGGCTTCAGACTGCGAATACTGGATGGGGTCAGGGCTGGTTTTGAAAAACGAAGATACGCTGGCACCATACTCGCTGTTTTCCAGCGAAGCCTTCATGTTGTTCAGCTTGTTCCGGATGTCATTTTGCTCTAAAGCACTACCTCCGCCACCGAGGTGAACAACCTGTTTGCGCCAGAGCCGGTCTTCGGCGGGGGTTTGGCCCTGCGGTGCCTCGTGGGCACGCACTTTGTCTAAATAGGCTCGTATTTCACCAGGCGTTTCTGCAGGGATGCGCCCGATCGGGAACACAGGAACTACGCTGTAATTACTGGCTAACAGCAGGTTATCGGCGCCGGGAAAGCCAAATGTGGGTACCAGAAAACTGCTGTTCTGGGGCTGCGCAAGCGCTGCTGCTGTGCGCACGGTATTGTACTCCCGCCCCTTGCCAATCAACAATACATAGCGGGGATCGGTCCATTCCTTTTTTGCAAAATGGGCAAAATTGCGGATGGAAAGCGGGTGGCGGGGTACACCGTAGGCAAACTGGTCGTAAAGCTGTTCTATCGCTGCCACAACAGTGCGGTAGCTGCCGCCATCCGGAGAGCTGCGGTAATCGGCGTATTCTGCTACCGGATTGCCGCCCTGGCCGTCGTTGAACAACCGGGTGCTCGAAATGATGATGAACTGCGCGTTGGAGGCAGAATAGTCGGTAAATGCAACCGGCCTGATCGTACCCACGGTGCGAAAGCCGGTTTGAGCATTGACCAGAACCAAATCCCTGGGCCCTGTAGCTGCCGGCAGTTTGAATTTGAAAACGCCGCTTTCCGCAATACCCGTCAGGCGAAGGCGGTTGCTCAAATCATATAAAACGGGATTCGCCGCACCCGCATCAAAGTTTTCAATTTCCAGATATTGTTCGGTGCCGTTGCCCTGAATTTGAAACGCAAAAGTCGTTTTGTTGTCAAAATTAAAGCGGCGCGGATGGCGCAGGCTGACGACGGAGTAGGCAAACTGGTCGGAAGCAGAAGCTGCGCCGGTAATGACAATTTGTTCGGTAGCCGATAAACTGGCGGCAGGTTTGGCAATAACCGGTGCCACTACCCGGTAGCCATTGAAGGCATTGGTATGCATTTCGGTGCCGTTGACGGTGATTTTGAGGTTATGCGCGCTGTTGTTGCTGAACAAGCGAAGGTCGAACCGGGCGTCTACTCCGGCGTTGGGGTCATTGAACTTGGGTTGGATTGACAACGTATGCGCATTGGCGAAAGCCGAACCATAGCCTTCTCCGGCAAGAAATACAGATTCGGAGACATCATTAAAACTTTGTTTACGAACGCCTGCAGTGTTGATGATTTTTTCTTCATACCAGAACCACGCCTCTTTAGCAGGCAGGTTGCTCAGGTCATTGGGCGTATCCTGATAGCGCAAAGCAGGTTGTCCGGGCGTTTCATCCCAGGTCAGGAAGTAGAAAATGGTATCGGAAATGAGGCTGAATTCGGGGTTAAAGAGATCTGCGTCCGGGTTGCGAAAGAGGTGGCGGTCAAGTTCAGCCCGGTTCTTTTTGCCATAAAATTCCAGAAAATCGCCGGGAGCCATTGGCCCTGCTGCATTGCTGAAGTAGAGCGGGGTTTCGTCGGAGAAGACCAGGGTGACGATGGACAGGCCGGGTTCGTTCTGCGAGCGCATTTCGGTCATTCCGGGGAGGCCGGTCATTCCGATTTCGACGGGAACCGTGACCATACGTTCCACCTCGTCGGGGGAGCGGCCGGGCACTTCAGTGGCGACCTGAACCTGAACGCTGGTGACATCGGGGAAGGCGTCGACGGAGAGCTTGCGGGCGGCGTCGATGCCAAAGCCGAGCGCCAAGACGGCGAGGACGAGGACGACGATGCGCTGCTTAAGCGACGATTCGACGATCCAGCCGAGCATGGCGCGTTCAGCTCCCGCTGCCCCGCAACGCGCGGCGGCGCCGTTCGTTGTTGAGATGGAAGGCTCCTTCGAGCACGACGCGGTCGCCGGCGACGTATTCCTTGAACTTGTACGGGCCGGTGCCGATCATCGCCTTGCCCGAATTGAAGTCGTCGGTCTTGGCCGCCTCCGCGATGCGCTTGGGCACGATGCGGATCGCGACCAGATCGTTCGGCAGCAGCGGATGCGGCCGCGCGGTCTTGAAGCGCAGCGTCAGCTTGTCGGGCGCG
>JABWAJ010000257.1 GCA_013361075.1 Saprospiraceae bacterium
AAAGTTTAGTAAACGTTGCTCCGTTTCCCTCTGATTCTTGAAAATGTCCAGTAGTATGGAATAAAATCAAAAACATGAAAGCAATTATTCCATTTGTGTTTCTTTTTCTTCAATTTAATACAACCTGTGGGTGCTCTGTAATTTATGGGATTCCAGACAAGTTTGATCAATCTGTTTTTATATTAGAAAGCAAAGTTGTTAGCCACGCAGGTGACTTTACAAGCAATTCAATTTCCGGCGAATTTGCCAGCATTAAAGTAAAATATCTACAACATTTTATTCACCGAAAAAAATTGATTATGCTAATTTAATGATCATTGGATTGAGTGGCGATTGTCGAAATACAGGACAATCACTAAAAGATGTTCAACAATCCTATCCTGTAGGAACAGTAGTTACCTTCTTTGCCTTTGAGTCAAATTTATAGAAGCTCAGGACATCAGCGAAAAAATGAAAAATGAACTGATTGTTCTATATGAGCACATCCAAAAAGAATGGATTACTCATTAAGGATTATAATTTCAGTCAATGCTCGTTAAGGTATTCCCAATGACATTTTAATCTATATCTTTGCCAAAACCACCGGTCGCGCTAACCGGAAAAATCAAAACTGATGACGACCTTCTCTTTAAGCCCACACCTGACGATTGGCTATCCGCGCCGGATTTTTTTTGTTTTTTTCTTCACTGTTTGTTCACTCAATTTGTTTGCGCAAAGCGATAAAGCGTTTCAGATAGAAGTGGGGATAGAGCATTATATTGAACCTGAAGGCATCGAGGGACGCCCCGCCCCTGCTGCTGCCGGAGGCTTTTTTGTAGAAGGAAAGTATCAAAAAGGACAATTCGAAGCAGGGGTCAAAGCAGGCACTGCCTTGTGGCAGTATGGCTCCGATCATCATGGTGTTGGAAGCGGCTTTGGCAACCAACCGGTAACGGTTATCATTTACAGGGATTATTTTGAAAACCTGGACTACTATGCCGAAGCTTTTGCCAATTACAGACCCACTTTCAGGTCTGTCAAACCATTTTTTGGATTTGGCATGCGGTACTTTAAAAGTGGAAACGGTCGCATAGTAAACATTTCCGCTACAGAAAATACGGTAACGGATTTGAAGAACGCAGCTAATTATTTTACGCCGGTCTTGAAGGTTGGGTATTATCACAAAAAAATAAAATTCCACCTTGATTATTGCTTCGGCCAACGATCCGCGGAGTCAGATATCAATCCTTCCGGAAGATATTATCCCGGCTTTTTTACGGCTGGCGTGTCTTATGCTTTCGGGATAGGAAAGCGGAAGGAAGCACCTTTGGAAGAACTCCCTTTATCCTTTTTCCGCCCGTTACTGGTTCGCCTCGAAGGCGGTTTGAACCATCGCGTAGCAATAAGTGACCTTGGAATAGGGTCTTCTTTGCATGCTTCCCTTGAACTGACCGTGCGCATCTCAAAAAAACTCAGGGTCGGCTTTCGTACCGAAGGACCTTTGAGAGATCACGGAGCGAGCCAATTGGGCGAAGATGATAAAAGCCTGGAATATTATTTCACAACACCAAGAGGAGCTTATACCCGCAGCATCAATACCAGCAATCGAATTACTTCCAATCTGCTTATTATAGAATATATCCCGAAAACTACGCACCGAAAGGATCTTTTGATTGTGGGGGCAGGACTTGGGGTGTACAAAATTGAACGTACGAACCTGAATTCCTACGTGGATAATGGGGTTAGGATCGAACTCCCCGCACTGCTCAAAGATGCGACTGTTCCCGGCCTCTACCTCCGCGTCGGCCAGCGATTCGGTGCATTCAGCCACAGCGCTTTTGTGAATGTCATGCCCGGGCAAGTACCGGTGACGTTTGGAATTCAGGCGGGCTTGGGTTTGAATGTTTTTGGGAAGAAGCGGATGGATGGTGAGTAAGGGAAAAATGTGGGTAAGTATGCAATAAAAAATAAAAACGGCATACTGTTCCTCCTTATACACTTTTGTTTGAATTCTTCTAAACAGCAAGTCTGATAAGCACCTCCGAAGAGAAAGTTAAAAACAGGGATGACAACAGGAAAATAGTAACTATATGCACTCCCATTAAAACCACAATGAATCCCCCGATGTTTCTTTTCATTTACTGAACTTGCACACATCCTCAAGGTCGGCGGGTTTCCAAAACCTGGCCCACCTCAAACACATCACCACCCGCAACATGAAAATACTTTTCCGTTACTTCCTCCCCTATCGCTGGCTCGTTTTACTGGTTCTGTTTCTGGCCAGCATCAACATCGGGTTTTCGCTGATTGACCCCATCATTTTTGGCAAGCTGGTTACGCTGGCGTCCAACCACCAGGTGTCGGCCACGCCGCCGGGGGCGTTCGACTGGCATCGCTTTCTCTTCATCAGCGAAAACATCACCGACCAGGCCGGGAAAACCATCCTCGTTTATGGCCTCGTGTGGCTGCTACTCGGCTCCATTTCGGTGGCCATGGTAAGCCGCATCGCCAAGGCTTTTCAGGATTATTTCCTCAACCTCATCACCCAGAAATTCGGGGCCACCATCTTCACCGACGGCTTGCAGCACGCCATGAAACTGCCTTATCAGGAGTTTGAAGACCAGCGCAGCGGCGAAACCCTCGGCATCCTGCAAAAGGTGCGCAGCGATACGGAGAAGTTCATTTCTACCTTCATCAACGTGCTGTTTCCGGTCATCGTGGGCATTGTATTCGTGGCCGTGTATGCCTTCAACAAGCACTGGAGTCTTCCGATCATTTACTTCGGTGGCATTTTTCTGCTCACCTGGGTGTCGAACCTGCTCAGTAAAAAAGTAAAGGAAATCCAGAAGGTCATTGTAAAACAGACCACTTCTTTAGCCGGTGCCACTACGGAGTCGCTGCGCAACATCGAGCTGATGAAAAGCCTCGGCCTGACCAAACAGGAGGTCGAGCGGCTCAACAAAAACACCTTCAACATCCTCAAGCTGGAGCTTACCAAAGTGAAGCGCATCCGGAGCATCAGCTTCATACAGGGCACTTTCGTGAATACCCTGCGGCAGCTCATCCTGTTCATGCTCATGTGGCTGGTGTACAAGGGTCAGTTGGCGCCGGGAGAAATCGTGACCATGCAGATTTTTTCGTTTTTCATATTCGGCCCTTTGCAGGAAATTGGCAACATCATCCTGAGTTACCGGGAAGCCGAAGCTTCGCTCAACAACTTTGAAAACCTGATGCAAAAGCAACCCGAACCCGAGGCACTGAACCCCAAACACCTCGGCGACATCGAAACGCTGGAGTTCCGGAACGTGGCCTTCCGCCACCAGTCGGCGCAGCAAAACGCGCTGAACAACATCAGCTTTCAGGTAAAAACCGGCGAAACCATCGCTTTTGTCGGCCCCAGCGGCAGTGGCAAAACCACCCTCATGAAACTCCTTGTCGGCCTCTACCGCCCGCAGCAGGGCAGCATCCTCTACAATGGTCTGGACGAACAATCCATCCATTTCGATGACCTGCGCCGCCAAATCGGTTTCGTCACCCAGGACACCCAGCTTTTCTCCGGCACCATCCGCGAAAACCTGCTCTTCGTGAACCCCGCTGCCACTGAAGCCGACCTGAACCAGGCACTGACCAAAGCCTCCTGCAACACCCTGCTTGCCCGCGCCGAAAAAGGCCTCGACACCACCATCGGAGAAGGCGGCCTCAAACTCTCCGGCGGCGAAAAACAACGCATTTCGATTGCGCGTGCTTTGCTGCGCCGCCCCAAGCTCCTCCTCTTTGACGAAGCCACTTCTGCGCTCGACTCGCTGACGGAGGAGGAAATCACCGACACCATCCGGGACATCAGCGCTGAAGGCCGCCAGATTACCCTGCTCATCGCGCACCGCCTCAGCACCATCCTGCATGCCGACCGCATCTACGTGCTGGAAAAGGGCGATGTTGTGGAAACAGGTTCTCACGACGAGCTACTGGCCGAAAAAGGGCTGTATTATGCGATGTGGCGGCAACAGATCGGGGAACGGAAGGAGAAGGCGTTTTCGATGAATTAGTCTGCAATTGAAATGAAAATGAGCACCTCTTTCAACTATATGCAGACGTATAATTATGAAACCCAAAGCAATGAAGCAGGCTGGCAACTGGCTTAAAATGTATGGCACATAAGAATTCGGGGAGGCATACACGGGGGGAATTTAAGAGAGTGATAATTAAACAATAGCACAACAAAATGTGGATGGTCAAAAATGTGCTTTAACGCCGCACATCCATTCGCTAGCAGCTTCTAAAAGAAAAAAACATGAGTAATGATAACAGATTAAAACAATCCAAAAATATAATTTCTACAACAATCATTATCCTGATTTCAATTATTAACCTGATTGCTCAATCTGAAGAAAAAATACAAGTAAAATCCACTAAACATCAAGTTGGAGCGGAGATAGAAGTCGAATTAAGTTTTAAAAATCTCACAGAAAAAGAAATTTACATTTCGAGCGATTATCATTATGGAGGATACTCTAAAGAAGACAGTGTCTTTATTTTTGACACTGAATATTACAATAGTCCGGCAGATTGGTTGTTAATGCCCAATTTAAAATTAGAGTACAAAAAATTATCTTCCAAAGAGGAATGGATAGTCAAACAATCAAAAAAAAGCAATCACATAAGAAAAATTTACGTCTCATTCAATTTTATCGAAGTGGGAGAAGCTATTAATCATGAAGTCGTTAGGAATTTAAGAAATGGATTTATTACCACGAAACAGCTTTATGAAAGCGATTTGGAAAAGAATTTGGAAATAGTAAATTTGAAACTTGAATAAAAGCAGGCTGGCTTCATACTGATTTGTCCAGTTCGTGCCAACAACCGGAATTTAATTTGTGTATTTTTTGCAGCAAGCTTTCATTCCATCAGAAGTACGTGTAAAAAAATCCCGAAGGGATTGAATGTGAATAGCCACCGATGCAATCGGTGGTAAAGAAATGCGCCGGAAGCACGGGAAACCACGAAGTGGTTGAATATACTGTTAATTGATTCAATCATAAACAATCAGGTCATGAGTACTTACACCCAAATTCTGTACCAAATTGTTTTCAGTACAAAAAGCAGAAAAAAGACCCTTCATAAAGACAACAGAGAAGCATTGTTTAGATACATCTGGGGCATTTTTAAAAACAAAAAATGCCACCTTTATCAAATCAACGGGGTAGAAGATCATATTCATATCGTAACGCACATTCACCCCACGGTGGCATTGGCAGATCTGATCAAGGACATAAAAATAGCAAGTTCCGGGTTTATTAAAGAACAAGGTCTATTTCCTGGATTTGAGAATTGGCAGGATGGTTATGCAGCTTTTACCTATTCAATTGAGGCTAAAGATAACCTGATCGAGTATGTGAAAAATCAGGAAGCACATCATAAAAATAAAACTTTCCGGGAGGAGTTGATTGAACTGCTCCACGAACATAGGATAGAATTTGATGAAAAATATTTGGAATAACCTGTTTATTCTTCAACCCCTTCAGGGTTGGGAGGCGTCTATATGGCCTCCTTATCCCCGGATTGCATCCGGGGTTATTCACAGTTAACCACTTCGTGGTTACTCGCCGCTTTCATTCTATCGGGTACGGATAAAAAATCCCGATACCGGAGAGCACTGGCTGTGCATATTTTATCAGTACATTTACTTAATGCTCTGCTGGAATTTAGCCGAATGGTCATTGCCCCGCTCGCATAATATGTTCGTTAATACGCACCTAAGTACAACATCGAAGCTGCTCGTTAGGCTCTGCGAGCCGCAACGTGCTGTCGGCAAGTCTCTGACTTGCGAAGAAATCAAAACAACTCAAAGTTCTGTTAATCAAACACTTAATCAGCAGTCCAGACAACGCAAGTCAGAGACTTGCCAACAACCCACATCGCGTCAGAGACGCTCGCGAGCTACCACCACATCGCGTCAGAACTTGTCCCGCTTCACCGGGAAACGCTCACGAGCTACCACGAACGAGTGGTTTTGACCGAACAAGCTCTAAGCCTCAACTTGTTATTGACCTGTTAACCGCCCCAAAAACAGCGCCTCATCAGGATTCCAGATTTAACTTTGTACATTATCTTAATAAATCACCATCATGAAAAATTCCTGGAACAACCTGATTGCGTTGCTATTCATCACCCTTGCTTTTCCTCATCCCGGTTCTGCACAAGGCAGTTTAACGAACGAACTTAGCTATAAAGTAAATAGAATTTATCCGCGGGTTTCCATTACAAAAGAAAAATTAAATAAAGCGAATACTTTAATTGACCTGAATAACGAAGCCAATGACCTTGGCCTGTATTTTAAACCATCCTGGATAAGAACCTATATTTCCGTAGAGGTTTCGGCAAACTGCAAAGGCAAAAAAAGGAAAGCGGTAAGTAAAAATGATGCCTTCACCCAGGAGCAAAAAGAGATTATGAGTATGGCTGACGCAGGCACGGGCATTTCGGTTAACATCCACTACATACCGGAAAACACCTTAACCCATAATGCTATTAAGGATCTCAATTTTACATTTGCAGTTGATCCTGAAAATGAAGCAAAATATTCCGGCGGGCAGCAAAAACTGAACCAGTACCTGATGGAGCATGCGATTTCCAAAATTCCGGATGGAAGTTTCAAAAACTATGATTTAACGGCGATAAAATTCACCATTAACGAAGCAGGAGAAATAATTAATGCACATGTGTTCGAGTCTGTTTACCAATCCTATAAAAACGAAAAAGTAAACAAATTACTCTTGGAGGCAATCCGCAATATGCCATGCTGGGAACCTGCAAAATATTCAAATGGAATGAAAGTAAAACAGGACTTTGTATTAACGGTTGGAAATAGGGAAAGCTGCGTGGTCAACCTTTTAAATATCCGTTGATCGGCAGTTTTTCGAACGATCCGCCAATGGTTCTTCGCTCCCTGAAAGCAGGGAAACGGAGGTATTAATCAGGCAGGAATAAATTGTCCAATGTGATGACATTTTGCACAACGTCAGAATGCTCGTATAGTCAGCGTTTCCCGGAAATTGGAAACTTGAAAATTCATGAAAAATGGAAGCCCCCCCAAAGCTTTGGCTATTTGGCGGGAGTGATGACCAGTCGTGTTTCCATATCTGTTGATTTAATAAAAAAGCCGCTATCCGTGGCGAAATCTGCTGTTTTTACAACGATTTCGCCACGGATAGCGGCTTTTTTTTATTCAAAAGGCTGCCGGGGAGGAAAGGCGGGCCTGTTGCATCCGCTTCACCTCACCAGCACTACCGGCTTCGTCACACTGCCACTTGCCGTTCGCACCGAAATGAAATACACGCCATCCGCCTGATTCGTCAGATCAAACAACAATTCGAGGCGTTGTCCGCGATGCGTGCTTCGCTGCACACTCCGGCCATCTGCGGCGTATATTTCCACCAACACTGCTTCATCCCGATCAAACGCAATGCGGGCCTGAAATTTCCCGTCAGTAGGATTGGGCAGCAGCCTGAATTCCTTCAATCCGGTGAGGTCTCCCAACCCCGAAATGAAATCCACCACAACTTCCGTCGTAGCGCTACAGCCATTGGCGTCGGTCACGGTCACAGTATAAGTGCCCGGCGCTAATTGTTGCACCGTAGCCGTCGTGTCGCCGGTATTCCACAGATAACTCAATGGCGCAGTACCCCCCACCGCGACAGCCGTTGCAGTGCCGTTGTTGGCATTCTGAG
>JABWAJ010000258.1 GCA_013361075.1 Saprospiraceae bacterium
TTGAAATCTTCCTTATACAGGAAAATTTTATGCCGCTCATACTCCTCGCTGTTGAACTTTTTTGTGCTTTCAGTGAGTGTAATGTAGTAGTCTTCTCCCTTTGTTTTCCGCACATCAAAAAAATAGGTCCTTCGCTTACCCGCACGTACTTTTTTGGAATAAACGCTTTCAAACTTCTTAAATCTCTCGTTCTCCACGTCTTTTTAAATTTGGTGAAACAAACATCTCTGCGATCATCACACTACAAATGTAGAAAGTTCACCTTGTAAAACAAAAGTAATTTACATCATAGCTTTGGAGGTAATAAAAAAGAATCTATCCCACCGGTTTCGATTCCTCGATACTCTGCTTCTCATAGAGCTCTGCATAGTATCCTTTTTTGGCCAGCAATTCTTCATGAGTACCCGCCTCAGTAATTTTGCCGTGATCGAGCACAATGATTTTGTCGAATTGAAGCAATGCATAGATGCGGTGGGTGATGACAATGGTCGTTTTATCGCCCAGCGCTTCAGTGAAATAGCCCAGGATTTGTTTTTCCGTATTGGTATCCACCGCGGAAAGACAGTCGTCAAACACGACAATGTCGGGTTGCTTAACGAGGGCCCGTGCAATGGAGATGCGCTGCTTCTGCCCGCCGGAAAGGGTCACACCGCGTTCGCCAACCACCGTATCGAAACCTTCAGGCAGCCCCATAATGTCATCGTAAACTGCCGCATGCCGGGCAAAATCTTCTACTTCCGTGCGGGTTGCGCCGGGATTCCCGAAGGCTATATTACCCGCGACGGAATCTGAAAATAAAAAAACATCCTGTGGCACGTAACCAATGCGCCGTCTCAGATTGTCTAAGTCGTGTTGCCGGACATCTCTGCCGTCAATGCGGATGGAGCCTGAACTCACATCGTACATGCGCGTCAGCAAGTCGGCAACGGTCGTTTTTCCCGCTCCTGTTCTGCCAATTATGGCCATTTTTTGACCAGGTTTTAAATCAAAGCTGATGCCATTTATTGCAGAAATCCCCGTGTCCGGATAAATAAAATGCACGTTCTCAAATTCAATATGGCCCTGTAAAGGCGTTGGATCGGTTACTGTATTGACAATCTCTGGTTCTGTATCCAGGAATTCGTTGATGCGCCTTTGTGAAGCTGCTGCCTGCTGCATGATGGACGCAATCCAACCAATGGCCGTGACGGGCCAGGTCAGCATGTTGACATAAATGACAAACTCGGCAATGTTTCCAGGAGTAATGACCCCTTTTACAACTTGCAGGCCACCAACATAAACGGTAATAATGGTGCTGGCTCCGATCATCAGCAACATCATAGGATAAAAAAATGCGTTGATTTTGGCCATTGCCAGCGATTTCTGTTTATAGACTTCGCTTTCTCTGGCAAAATAGCGCGCCGTAGGCTCTTCCTGAACATAGGATTTTACTACCCTGATGCCGGAGTAAATCTCCTGCGAAATGCTGTTGAGTGCTGCCAGTTGTTTTTGGATGCGTTCGCTCCGCTTGCTCGTATTGATGCTGATGTAATAAATGGAAATGGATAAAAAAGGCAGAGGGGCAAGGCAATAGAGCGTAAGCTCCAGGTTCACCTTTACCATTGCATAAACGGCCAGGACAAATAGTGAAATCAGGTTGATGCCGTATAAAACGGCAGGCCCCAGGTACATCCGCACTTTGGACACGTCTTCCGTAATCCGTGCCATGAGATCACCGGTATTGTTGCGCTTGTAAAATGAAAGGCTGAGTTTTTCGTATTTTCCGAAAATTTCTTTGCGCATGTCGTATTCAATGAGCCTCGACATAACAATGATGGTCTGGCGCATGAAGTACATGAATATACCCATGAGCACTGCCAGTACCAATACCAACAGCCCGAACATCAGCAGTTTGCTGCCAAGACTTTTGTAAATTTCAGGTTGGAGGCTAAAACCGCTGAATAGTTTGTAAAAACTGATGTTGTCCACTACCATGTCCAGTGCCTCCCGCACAATTTGCGGTTGCAGCACACGGAAGTAGTTGGAAACCATTACAAAAACAATGCCCAGCAGCAATCGCCAGCGGTATCTGTAAAAATGCTTGTTCAGATAGGATAATTCCTTCACGTAGGTTTCAGATTGTTGTCCCAAAATTAACCTGCTTATTCGGAATTAGTTGTGTCTATTGCAAATTGGCTACAGATTTTGCTGATTTTTGAAGGAATGCCGTTGAAAAACGGCATTCCGGGGTGCCAGTCAGGGTCGGGTAACCTTTCGTAAAAATCACTCAAAAGATCAATTGCAGCAGGCTGCGCCGGCAAGATTCGCAATCTCCAGGCTGGGTTTGCAAGCAGTAGGCGGCACAGTTAGTTGCAGCACAAGGCGATTAGACTGGACACTGACCTGATCAACGACATAATTGGACGTTGGGAGGGTACTGTCTCCCCATTCAAAAAATATTTCGGTAGCCGGGCGAAGGGGGGTCTTGGAGTTGACGATGTCGAAAATTTTTAAAGCCTTCTGAGTCAGCATGTTTCGCCCGATAGGTTCATTTTTATTTACCCAGAGCTGCACCACTGTTTGTGCATAGTTGTCTGGCCTGCCACCGCAATCTACGGATTCGATTAAAACATTTTTGACTTCTGTGATGTGGTAAGAAGCCGGTACAAATTGCTGTGGCCGGTACTCAAATACCAATTCCATTTCAGGATGCTGTTGCAACAGTTCGAGGAAATCTTTCGTGAGCATGAAAAAATGTTTTTGAATATTTATCGCAATATTGCGATTGATTTAAGCAAAAAAATATTTAACAACAGTTGGGTGTTTCTAAAAACCGGCCCAGCAAAATTTTGATATCTGCCCAGGCCTTGGGATCTAAGGCATAACAAACTTTAGCTCCCTCTATCTCACCATGGATCAATCCGGCTTTTTTGAGCTCGTTGAGGTGTTGGGATACCGTAGATTGGGCAAGGGGGACAGCTTCCACAATATCGCCGCAGACACAATCATTCACCCGGAACAAATGCTCCAGAATTGCGATGCGCGCCGGGTGGGCCAGAGCTTTGGCAAGTTCGGCCAGCCGGTTTTGCTGTGGTGTGAAAAGTATTTTTTTTGATGCGCCCATTCTTTTGTCGTAAATTCATCGCAATATTACGATCAATTTTTCATATTGGCAAACCTTTTTTAAAACTTAACTAGATATTAACAGCCATATTGCAATAATGCACCCACCATTATACTTTTTTAACACGTCTTTGAGTTATAAATTCACACAATATTACGAATGAAAGCCGACATGCCTTCAATGACGAAAAAATCGTCATACTGCACTGAAAATCAAACTAATAATTGCTTTTCTATTCGCCCGTTCAGGGTGTATGGTATGAATAAAAAAGAACTTATGAGGAAATTCCCGATTCTGGGTTTACTGGTGCTTTCCCTGGCAGTCTGGGTAAGCCCGCAACAGGCAAAATCACAAACAACTATGTCTCAACGCTATGAAGCGGAATGGAAGGAAATTGACTCCTTCGAGGCGCAGGGGCTGCCCCAAAGCGCATTAGCCAAAGTAGAAGCGCTTTATGGACGGATCAAAAGAAATGATGAACCGGCTGAGTTTGTAAAGGCGGTTATTTACCGTGAAAAATTCAAAAGCCAACTGGAAGAAAAAGGCCAGGTGAAAGCCATCCAGCGCCTGGAAGCGGAAGTCGGACAATCGGAATTTCCTGTTAAACAAATGCTGTACTCGATGCTCGGTGAGTTGTACAGCCAGTATTTGACGGAAAACTACTGGCTGATTGCTCAACGCACGAAAACTGAAGGATTTGACAACAATGACCTGGAAACCTGGAGCGCGACTCAGTTTATTGAAATGGCCTCTAAATACTATTACCTGTCGCTCCAGGACGAACGTTTGGCCGGAATCTCCATCAAAACCTTCAACGCCATCATGACAGAAGGCAATCTGGATGAAGCCCTTCGGCCAACCCTTTACGATTTTCTGGCCCATCGCGTCATTGATCATTTCAGCAACGACCGTACTGATTTACCGGCTCCGGCCTATAAATTTTACATCAACCAGCCAGAAGTTTTTGGCGACGCTTCGGTATTTCTCACCCTGAAGTTTGACACCAAAGACCAGGAAAGTTATCAATTGAAAACATTGTTGCTTTTGCAGGATTTGATCCGGCGCCACCTGGCTGATGCAGATCCCGTGGCTCTGATTGATGTAGACCTGAAGCGCCTCCAGTTTTTGCGCGAAAAATCTTCGGTTCCGGAAAAAGAGGCCCTGTATCTCGCTGCTCTCAACCGGATGAAGATCCGTTATTCTGCATCTCCGGCTTATACGGAGATTCTGCATGCGATGGCTTCCTGGTATATCCAACAGCCTTATGAAACCGGTAAGGAAACAAACCGGAACAACCTCAAAATAGCAAAAGACCTTTGCGAGGAGGCCATCAGCCGGTTCCCCAAATCTTATGGTGCAGCACACTGCAAGGTCTTGAAGGCTTCCATTCAGGAAAAAGACTTCAGCATCTTTTGCGAATTGGTCACCCTGCCCGAAAAACCTGCTTTGATGCAGGTCAATTACCGAAACGTAGATAAGTTGTATTTCAAAGTAGTACGCCTGGAAGAATCTGATATCGACGCTTTGCACAACAACTACAACAACGTTGAAGAAACGCCTGCTTTTGCCAAAAAAAGGAAAGCTGTTGTAACCTGGTCTGTTGTGCTCCCTGCTATTGAAGATTATCGGGACCACAACACGGAAACCATCATTCCCAAACTGCCAGTTGGGTATTATGCGGTATTGGTCGCGGAAGACGAAAAGTTTGAAAAAAGCAAAAAAAATGCCATTTATGGTTTGTTTCAGGTTTCCAGCCTTTCCGGAATCCGACGCAACGATTCAAACGGCAGTTTGCAGATTTTTACGACCGACCGGGCTTCGGGTGCACCACTTGAAGGCGTTACGGCAGAGTTTTATACTTATGAATACGAGCGACGCGGGCGAACAACCCCCTGGAAAAAAGTAGATTCGGCTATCAGTGATAAAGATGGCCGTATAGTGCCTGGTCAGCGCAACAAGGAGTTCATGGTGAAGCTGAGCAAGGGCAAAGATGTTTTCTGGGTGAATGACCGATTCTCAGATTATACCTACGGCGATCCTTCCCAAACCAGTGTTTTGACCCATTTTTTCCTCGATCGCGCCATTTACCGGCCCGGCCAGACCATTTATTTTAAAGCCATCTTGTTGCAAAAAGACAAACATGGCATCCCTTCAATTTGGGCCAACCAAAAAGTGGTTGTCAGCTTTTTTGACGCCAACCAGCAGGAGGTCAGCAAATTAGAACTGGTGAGCAACCAGTATGGCAGCGTAAACGGCAGTTTTATTGCGCCGAGAACGGGCTTGTTTGGGGCCATGAGTATCCAATCGAGCCTGAATGGATACACCGGTTTGCGTGTAGAAGAATACAAGCGGCCAAAGTTTGAAGTAAAAATTGATCCGGTGGCGGGTGCTCCTAAATTAGGGGATAAAATTTCTGTTACGGGGGTTGCTCAAACTTATGCAGGCAGCAACGTAGACGCCGCCCAGGTGCGTTACCGTGTAGTACGCGAAGTGCGCTACCCTTGGTGGCCCTGGTGGAAAGGCCGCAGCATTTTCCCTTCTGGATCCGGGGAAGCTATGGAAATTGCCAATGGCGAAACAACAACCGATGCCAGTGGTAAATTTGTGGTAACCTTTACCGCCCAGCCCGATCCTTCAACCGACAAAAAAGACCGCCCGAGTTTCTTCTACACAGTATACGCCGATGTGGTTGATATTACCGGAGAAACCCATAGTGCCGAACGTTCAATAGAGTTGGGGTATCTCAGCCTGACGGCAGCCATACAATTGCCTGAAGCCTTTGATCGCACGCAAGCGCCGCCCGTGGTCATTTCGACCAATAATCTGGACGGCCAACCCGTTCCCGCCAAGGGCAAAATTACGATACAACGACTGGATAGCCCGGCGCAATACTACCTGGAGCGCTATTGGGCCAAGCCCGAACAATACATCATTCCGGAGGCAGTTTTCAAAAGTAACTTTCCCAATATCGCTTATAAAAAAGAGGATGAAAAGGAGAGTTGGGCGGCAAAAGAACAGGTTTATGCCCGTGATCTCGACACCGGCGGATCCGATTCTTTGCGCATTGATATGAGTACCTGGAACACCGGGTATTATCTGGTATCCGTTGCTGTAACAGATCCTTCCGGCCAACTCGTAGAATCCAAAGCTTACTACGAATTATTTGATCGCAAAGCCAGGCAGGTAGCCCCGGATATTCTGTTTCGCCACGAACTGAACAAGCCCGCGTATGAGCCTGGCGAAGAGGCACAAATTAGCCTGATCAGTGGTTTGCCTGCCACCCTTCATGTGCGTCTGGAAATTGAAAACGGAAAAGGAGGGGTGATTGCGCGCTGGGTTCAATTGTCCCGGTGGAAAGAAGAATTACAGGCCATTTCGGAGCAGGATCGCGGCAACCTGCCATATCTTCTGGCCTTAACTTTCCAGAACCGCTTTTATACGTATTCCGGCATCATTTCAGTGCCGTGGAGCAACAAGGACCTGGCAATCAGTTACCAGACATTCCGCGACAAACTGCGCCCGGGCCAGGAGGAAGAATGGAAAATTAAAATCAGCGGCCCCAAAAATGAGCAAGTTGCTGCAGAAATGGTGGCGGCCATGTACGATGCGTCACTGGATGCTTTTGCGAGCCACAGTTGGGGGGCCGGATTTTACCCCTACAATTACAACCGGGTTTACTGGTATGGGAATGATTTCCGTGCAGGTGGGACCTATTATCTGCCTCCGGTCAGGATTCGCGAAGAAGACCTGAATGCCCCGATGCGGACCTACCGCCGGCTCAACTGGTTTGGCTGGATGAACGATGGCGCATACCGCTGGGGCGGGGGACGCCGGATGTATAAAAATTCTGCTGCAATGGATGGCCGCATGATGGACCAGGCGGCACCGGAAATGCTTGCTGCCTCACCCGCAGAAGCCGCTGTGCCGCCGCCTCCGCCACCGGGGGGGGTAAGTTTGGAAGAATCAGCCGAAGATTCGACACAACAAGGAGGGCAAAAGCAAACACCGCCACCACCACCTGCGGTGCGCACCAATCTGAAAGAAACCGTATTTTTCTTTCCGCAACTGAACACCGATGCAGAAGGCAACGTGCTGATCAAATTCACCATGAATGAAGCACTGACCCGCTGGAAGTTCATGGCTTTTGCCCACACCAAAACCCTGCAGTACGGCTTGAGCAGCAAAGAAATTGTGACCCAGAAAGAGTTGATGGTGCTCCCGAATGCTCCGCGCTTTGTGCGCGAAGGCGATCAAATTGAGTGGACAGCAAAAGTTTCCAACCTCACCGACAAGCCGCTGAAAGGCAAAGCCCGGTTGATGTTGTTCGATGCTGTTTCGATGGAACCGGCAGATCAATTATTGGGCAACCAGAACAATACCATTGATTTTTCGACCGAAGCAGGACAATCGGCCCGTTTGGCCTGGAATCTGAAAATTCCCACAGGCAAAATCATGGCCCTCACCCACCGGATCGTTGCGGAAGCCGACGATTTTTCTGATGGAGAAGAAAGCGCTCTGCCGGTGCTGACCAACCGGATGCTGGTGACAGAAACATTGCCGTTGCCGGTTCGGGGAGGTCAAAGCAAAACCTTCACCTTG
>JABWAJ010000259.1 GCA_013361075.1 Saprospiraceae bacterium
TCTACGATTTTTCCATCACCAAGAATGTGATGACGATGATGCTGGCTGCTGCGCTGCTGATTTTCATCTTCATTATGGTGGCTAAGGGCTACCGCAAAAACGACGGCAAAGCTCCCAATGGCATTCAATCATTTTTTGAAGTCTTTTTCGTCTTTATCCGCGATGAAGTTGCGCGGCCAATGATTGGCGACAAGCACTACGAGCGCTTCCAGCCTTTCATCATGAGTCTTTTCTTTTTTATCCTTTTCTGTAACCTGCTCGGCCTGATTCCGGTTTTTCCCGGAAGCGCCAACGTTACCGGTAACCTTGCCGTTACCCTGACGCTTGCTGTGCTGGCCTTCATTGTTACCAACATCAACGGCAAAAGACATTATTGGGAACACATCTTCTGGATGCCGGGCATTCCGGCCTGGGTGAAGCTGATCCTGACGCCGATTGAAATTCTGGGCTTATTCATCAAGCCATTCTCTCTGATGATTCGATTGTTCGCTAACATATCTGCCGGCCACATCATTATTTTGAGCCTGATCGGACTGATTTTCCTATTTGGCAATAACGGGGAAAGCATCGGCGGCGCTACGGCAGGGATTTTCGTAGGCGGTTTGTTTACGGCATTCATGAACCTGATCGAATTGCTGGTGGCATTTTTGCAGGCGTTTATTTTTTCTATCCTTACAGCTTCCTACATCGGGGCTGCGATAGATGAAGGACACCACGAAGAAGCGCACCATTGATTTTTGAGACATCAGAATAGTAGATGTAAGATTTTAGATTGCTGATGGATGGAACATGAAAGTATGTTTCGGTTATGCAAACAATCTAAATCCTTTAATCTATAGTCTTTAATCTATCTAAATTCATTCAATAAAATTCCATTACAATGGGTGCAATTGGAGCTGGTATTGCAGCATTAGGAGCCGGCATCGGCGTAGGTTTGATTGGCAAAGGCGCATTGGAGTCTATCGCTCGTCAGCCGGAAGCAGTTGGCGACATCCGCAGCAACATGATCCTGACTGCCGCTTTGGTAGAAGGTGCTGCCTTGTTTGCAATCGTAGTAGGTCTGTTGGCAGGTTAATTCCGGCCAAATCAAACGAGAAGGTCGTTGCCGCAGCGGTTGGCTTGTGGCACGACCTCTTCAAACACAGAAAATAAAAAATCCGAACGGATATGACCAACATACTTTTTTTAGCTGACTTTTCCGTCATCAGACCCGAATTGGGTTTGACTTTCTGGACTTTGCTCATTTTCCTCATCATTTGGGGGGTGTTGGGCAAAATGGCGTTCAAGCCCATCCAAAACGCTTTGAAAAAGCGCGAACAGGACATCCAGACTGCCCTCGATGAGGCTAAAAAAGCCCGCGAAGAAATGTCACACCTGAAAGCGAAAAACGAGGAGCTCCTCGTAGAAGCCCGCGAAGAGCGTTCTAAAATGTTGAAAGAGGCCAAAGAAATGAAAGAGGCCATCATCAACGAAGCCAAAGCAAAGGCAAAAGAAGAAGCACACCGCGTGCTGGACAATGCCAAGCAGGAAATTGACAACCTCCGCATGGCGGCCATGGTTGACCTGAAAAACCAGTCGGGCATGATGGCCATCGAAGTGGCGGAAAAAATCCTGCAACGTGAACTCAAAGGCGACGCTGAGCGCGATGCTTACGTAAAAACGTTGGTGGACGGCATTAAACTGAACTAATATTAAGACCTACTCCTATGTCGGTACATAGAATAGCTTCCCGTTATGCCAAATCTCTCCTGGATCTGGCCATCGAGCAGAACAAGCTGGAGCGCATAGCGGAAGATGTGAAAGCCTTCAAAGCAGCCACTAAAATCCCGGATTTTAAGCTGTTGCTGAAAAGCCCGATCGTTCATGCAGACAAAAAAACGGCCATCATCAAATCCATTTTTGATGGAAAATTTGATGTGCTGACCATGGCTTTTCTGAACATTCTGATCAGCAAAGGCCGTGAGATGCACTTAGCCGACATTGCAGTGGAATTCGACAGCCAGTACCGCAAGGTAAAGCACATTTCCACCGTAACCCTGACTACGGCTTCTCCGGTTAACGAAGCAACACTCAAAGCTGTGCACGAAAAGCTGAGCCAGAGCACGGCTACTGATTCGCACATTGAACTGACGGCTGAAGTTGATCCGGGGCTGATCGGCGGTTTCATTGTAGAGTTTGAAGACAAAGTTTATGACGCCAGCGTGGCGCACAAACTGAAGCAGCTGAAGAAGGAATTCGACGACAACCCGTACGTTTCACAAATTGTGTCCCGATAGGATTTTGATCATTTAATAATCAAGCAAACTTAATATACCATGGTGGATGTCAAACCTGATGAGATATCAGCGATACTGAAGCAGCAACTTTCCGGCTTCAGTACTGCCACGCAACTCGAAGAATACGGAACCGTGCTCCAGGTCGGCGACGGTATTGCCCGCGTTTATGGCCTGAATAAGGCACAAGCAGGAGAGCTTGTTGAATTTGAAACCGGCGTTCAGGCCATTGTACTCAACCTCGAAGAAGACAACGTGGGTGTGGTATTGATGGGCGCAGGTGACGGCATCCGCGAAGGATCGCGCGTACACCGCACTGGTCGTATCGCTTCCATCAAGGTAGGCGAAGGCATGGTAGGCCGCGTTGTGAATACTCTTGGCCAACCCATCGATGGCAAAGGCGAAATCAAAGGCGACCGCTACGAAATGCCGCTGGAGCGCAAAGCTCCTGGTGTTATTTTCCGCCAGCCGGTAAGCGAACCACTGCAAACGGGCATCAAGGCCATTGACGCCATGATTCCGATTGGTCGCGGCCAGCGTGAGTTGATCATCGGCGACCGCCAGACGGGAAAAACGGCTATTGCTATTGACACCATCATCAACCAGCGCGAATTTCACGAGCGTGGCGAAACGGTTTATTGCATTTACGTTGCTTCCGGCCAGAAATCTTCTACGGTAGCCAACGTAGCGCGTACCCTCGAAGAAAACGGCGCGATGGCTTATACGACCATCGTTTCGGCTTCTGCTGCTGACCCGGCACCGATCCAGTTCTTCGCACCGTTTGCAGGGGCAGCCATTGGCGAATATTTCCGCGACACAGGCCGCCCGGCACTCATCATCTACGATGATTTGTCGAAGCAGGCTGTTGCTTACCGCGAAGTATCCCTCTTGTTGCGCCGTCCGCCGGGCCGCGAAGCTTATCCGGGCGACGTGTTCTACCTGCACTCCCGCTTGCTGGAGCGCGCAGCTAAAATCATCAGCAACAACGACATCGCCCGCAATATGAACGACTTGCCTGATTCGCTGAAAAATGCGAAAGATGCAAACGGCCAGCCTTTGGTAAAAGGCGGTGGTTCGCTCACGGCACTGCCGATCATTGAAACGCAGGCAGGCGACGTTTCTGCTTATATCCCGACCAACGTAATTTCGATTACGGACGGTCAGATCTTCCTCGAATCCGGTTTGTTCAACGCAGGTATCCGTCCGGCCATCAACGTGGGTATTTCGGTATCCCGGGTAGGTGGTAACGCACAGATCAAGTCCATGAAAAAAGTTTCCGGTACACTGAAGCTCGACCAGGCTCAATACCGCGAACTGGAGGCGTTTGCTAAATTCGGTTCCGACCTCGATGCCGCAACAACCGCGGTGTTGGACAAAGGAAAGCGCAACGTGGAAATCCTGAAGCAACCACAGTACTCACCGGTATCGGTAGAAAAGCAGGTTGCCATCATTTACCTGGGAACCAAAGGTTTGCTGCGCGATGTACCCGTGAATAAAGTGCGCGAGTTTGAGGAGATTTTCCTGACGACGCTCGAGCGCCAAAGCCCGGCAATCCTGGCTGAATTCAAAGCCGGTAAACTGGAAGACGCTTCGCTGAAAGCCATTGAAAAACTGGCTGGTGAGATCGCGTCTCAATACAAAGAGAAGAAGTAGTTTATCCGTATTTCATGCTGCCGGGAATTTTCCTGCTTGGCAAATTGGGGCAGCGTGAAGTACAACAATATTGGCCTTGAGTTGTGTAAATATCGTGTCTGTCGGTCGCTTTTGTCACCTGACCTTTATCACACAACCTCAGACATAAATAATAGCCATGGCTGGAAACTTAAAAGAAGTACGCGAGCGGATCAAGTCAGTGCAAAACACGCAGCAGATCACCAAAGCAATGAAAATGGTGTCGGCAGCAAAGTTTCGCAAAGCACAGCAGGCCATCGTTCAGATGCGCCCCTATTCGAACAAGCTGAACTCGATGCTGCGCAATATCCTGTCGAACCTCGGCAGCGATGTGTCCTCCTCTTACGGCCAGCAACGTCCGATCGGGCGCGCTTGCCTGGTGGTGGTAACCTCCAATCGCGGATTGTGCGGCGCTTTCAATACCAACGTGATCAAAGCTGCTTCACAGGTGCTGCAAACGGAGTATGCAGAAGTAGCTGCTAAAGGGCAACTCGATATTCTTTGCATTGGCAAAAAAGGGTTCGACTTCTTCCGCAAACGCCAACCCAATGTGATTGGCGATTATGTGGAGTTGTTCAGCGACCTGAGCTTCGACAATGTATCGAAAGTCTCAGCACGGTTGATGAAAGCGTTTGAAGACAAAACCTACGATTCGGTGATTGTGGCGTACGGCCGTTTCAAAAATGCTGCGACCCAGTTCCCGGAAGCAGAGCAGTTTTTGCCGGTTCAGAAATTGGAAAGCGGCGACAGCAAGCAAAAGGCGGATTACATCTTCGAACCCAGCCAGGAAGGCTTGCTGGAGCACCTCATTCCGAATATTCTGCAAATACAGTTTCACAAATACCTGCTGGACACCCAGGCTTCCGAGCACGGTGCGCGCATGACGGCTATGGACAAGGCGACTGAAAACGCCGAAGACATGCTCCGCGAACTGCGCATCAACTACAACAAAGCCCGCCAGGAAGCGATTACCGGGGAAATCCTCGAGATCGTGGGTGGCGCTGCGGCGTTGTCGAGTTAAGATATGTGGTCACCAACTTTAGTTGGCAGACCAAAAAATCAGGGTAAATCCCTGAAAATAGCTCGCCGGAATCTTGGGCGAGTGTACAGCCGAATCTTGTTCTTGCAGGGTTCGGCTGTTTTGTTTTTTGTTAAATAGTTTCTTCAATCCTATATTCGAGTTTTCCATCTATTTCTGTAATCAGGTTTTCTCCTCTCCGCTCGCGCACAAGCTTCCTACTCGTCCCGTCCCCGCCCAAGTTTGACTACTTTACACAGCCGTCATTTTAAAGACGGCGTTGCTTGTTACGACCTCCAGGGCCGCATACAGATTAAGGCTGCGGGTTCAGCCCGCCTTACATACTCCACCATTCCGAGGAGATGCTCGAAATGGTGGGTTCTTTCGCAATAGGATTAATATAAACATCTCAAGTCGTATATGCGACGAGGTCAATGGTCTACACAGTGTGTATACAACCTCTGCCTAGCAATCAGTTCATTTCGTGTGCAAGCAACCGGATGCGGTCGCTATTCCCTCATTGCTATTTTTGGTCTTATTTCGTCATCTTTATTGAGTGACTTGACCTTTTACGTGCCACGCCTTTTCGGACAGGGTTATTATTTGGGATGATATTGCTTTCGGTGTACTTTTTCTACCTTTAAGAACTCAATCATTTTTCACACCAAAAAAATCAACTATGAAGTCCTTATCCTGTTTTGTTTTGTGTTTGATCTTGCTGCCCATTATTTCATTTGCTCAAGCCGGAAAAAAGGATACCCCTCCCCCCTTTCTCTATTTACACAACGGCACACTCCTGAAAGAGGGCGAATTTGAGACAAAAGGTGGATTCTTCGGCAAGCGGTTTCGCTATAATAACGGGGATAAAATTAATTTCAACGACATTAAATTTTATCAGGGTGAAGATGGATATTTTGCCAATTACTACGGAAGGTTCGCGGCCTGTACAGAAACAGGGACATTTGACCTCTTCACTTTAATAGAGGAGAATACTTACCATGATAATGATGGCTATGCTCAAACAAGCAGCATTAAAAGGTACTTGTATACCAAAGACTTTGGCGACTTGAAACCGCTCAACTACGATAATTTGAAAGCAGATTTCAGCGTGTTTCCAAACAGCGATCATCCTCAGGAGGAAAAAATAATCTTGGGTCTCCTTGAACAGGGCAAGCAAAGGAGAAAAACAAAGATGGTTGTTTTGCTATCCGGCATTTCCGGCTTTGTTGTCGGTACCGCGCTCTATACATCAGTAGTTGGACAGAACAATAGTGATGGCTTTACGCTGAAAAACAAAGGGCTTGCAGCTTCTGGTCTTTCTATTTCTCTGGGAGGGTTAGTCACCTCAGTAGTGGCTTTGGTGTTACCCAAGGAGTCAAAATCTTACCTCGAATCATTAAGAACCTATAATCAAACTTACTGAAATGGCATTGGGGAAAGCAACCGGGCGATCCACAACCGCCCGGTTGCCCCGGGCTTTCCTACTTCTCCATACCCCGGAAAACAATATTGATGTCCTCCTGTCCCGTTTTGCTCCAGACAATTTTGCCTTTAGACAAATATTGCTTATAGCCTGAGGATACCTATATTTTGTATAGAGTATAACGACTGGGCAATTATGAGCCATGATTTCTCGTCAACAGGCTTTATCACCTTTATGTAAACGTCCGACTTGCCAATTCGCGGATATAAAACTTGGGTGCTATGCGTTCCCTCTGGGGTAATTTTCATTTGTATAAACCCGTCACCGTATAAAGGCGCCTTGTTATGCTTTTTATTGATCTTGTCATATGAATTGAAGAAAACATTGACTTTATCTTCTTCCAAAGCCAAGAATAATTCATTGGAGGGGTGTTCTCCGCCAAGGTACTTGCATACAGGAATCGTCCACCGTATTTCTGATAAGGAGTAATCTACCAGTGAAACAAAAGCAACGGTAGAATTACCGGCAAGTTGATTATTCGGACTATATGTATAATAGCGCCTTTCCCCCACAATCAAATACCCATGCCCTTCCCATTCTTTTATCTCTATAATGATAAGAGCCGGTATTTCCTCTTCGGATTCTTTGTATTTCTTCTGTGTTGGCTCTTCAATATATTTTGCTATGTTTTTGGGAAGAGGCACCTTAGCGTGCTTTACATTTCCTTTGGTTTTCTTGTCATATGCCATGAAAGCAATTCCTTTCACCCGGTCGTCTTTGAGTTTCTGCTCAGTATAATAGCCTGCCAATAGCACGACTTCATCCGAAGAGGCAACCCTGACTCTTCGGACATTGTATCTGTTATTTTCAATCTTGTATACAATGCTTTCGCCACTTTTGAACCTTTGCCAACACACCAACGGACTATCTGGTATAAAGGCATTACTCTCTTCCATGATGACAAAAGTATTTCCTTCATTATCTACCTGCAATTGGTTTAACCCATTATAATAATACACTAAGGGCAGGTCTTTTTCATCTTCGTACAGGCGTTGAAGATTGCTGCCGTAAGATATGATGGAAGCCCTTATATTTCCTTCATGTCGCCAATAAGCAAATACGGAAAAAAATTGCCCGTTTTTGGACTTTTCCATATGTATTTCCCCACCTCTACTGCTCACTGCACCTAATATGATCGGGTTGCCTATAAAATTGAAGCTATCGGTATCAATTTCAGAAAGCAAAAGTCTTTTTTCCTCGCCCTTATATCCATTGTAGAGCAGATATAACTTATCGTTTAGTTCAATCAGTTGGAG
>JABWAJ010000260.1 GCA_013361075.1 Saprospiraceae bacterium
TACTTACGAAGGAGCAAACAGAGCGGTTGGCTTTTTCAAAAATGGTCAGCCGCATGTAGGGATTGACCGAGGGCTTGTCATGACAACTGGTTCGGCTGTGACCCAGGGTGGCGATGTTGGGGTTGAGTCGAATGGAGGAACCCAGGCTGCGGTAGACAATTCTGATGCTACCCAGGACCCGGATCTGGCTGCAATTGCCGGAGGGAATTCTACGAATGATATGGCCAAATATACCATTACGTTTATTCCGATTTCTGATACGCTTCGTTTCCGCTATGCTTTTGGCTCTGAGGAGTATCCGGAATATGCCTGCAGTGCTTTCAACGATATTTTCGGATTTTTTATTAGCGGCCCCGGCATCAATGGTCCTTATGAAAATAACGGCGTGAACATCGCTCTGATCCCGGGAACCAACCTTCCGGTAAGGATCAATAACATCAACTCAGGTCAGGTTGGTGCAGCCGGCAGCCTCAACAACTGTACGCCACCGGCGGGTAGCCTGGCATTCAGTCAGTTTTACAACGATAACCTGAACAGTAGCGTCCAACCTGTTTACGATGGTTTTACTGATGTTTTCACAGCAGAAGCCATTGTAATTCCCTGCAACGTTTATACCATCAAATTGCTCATTTGCGATGTTTCTGACGGTAGCCATGATTCCGGCGTTTTTCTGGAAGCAAAAAGCTTTGGTACCGGGTCCCTCGATGTAAAAGCCACCACGGTGAGCCTTGATGGTTCGGTAGCCGAAGGATGTACAGATGGCACCCTCACGTTTTCTTTGCCGACAGAAGTGGAATCCGACTTCCCAATTGATTTTAATGTTTTGGGCACGGCAACCAATGGTGTAGATTACGAATTGATCCCTGATGACCTTTTCATTCCTGCAGGCAGCAGTTCGGTTTCAATCCCGATAACGGCAATAGAGGACGCTCTGACTGAAGGAACAGAAACCATTATTCTGGACATCAGAAAGGACGTCTGTACCCGTGACACGATCATTATCCCCCTGCGCGATAACCCGCTGGTGCCTGCTGATCTTGGGCTGGATCAGCGCTTCTGCGAGGATAATTCCATCCAGTTGGACGGAACACTGCCCGTACCTTTGCCGACACCACCGGCTTTTACCAATAGCAACAACCTTCCGATTAGCCAAACCAATGTTTCGTATTTCTCTGACATACAGGTTTTTGGCGTCATCCCTCCGATTCTGGGCCCTGGCGTGATTAAGTCAGTTTGTATAGACAGCCTTTCTCACCGCTGGATTGATGATATGGACATTTATTTGGTTGGACCCGATGGGCAGTTCTTTGAATTAACCACTGACAATGGCGGTAACGGCAACAACGGTGGGGGACAGGATTATTATATTGATGCCTGTTTTATGGAAAATGCAATTGTGCCCATCAACTTTCCCGGCCCCTTCGCGCCACCAACGGCAGTACCCTTTACCGGCAACTGGCAACCTGAAGGCGTATGGTCTGACTTGTGGGATGGAAACAACAAAAAAACCAACGGAACCTGGCGGTTGCAGGTCATTGACGACGCCAATGGCTTTACCGGAACCCTTCACAGTTGGACCATTTGCTTCAATCCGGCATACGAAATCAATTACAGCTGGTCACCTCAGGCAGGGTTGAGTTGTGCAGATTGCCCAAACCCTGTTGCCATGCCGGACCAAACGACTACTTATTTCATGACTGCAACCGATTCTTATGGCTGTACGGTGTCCGATTCCATTGTACTGGAAATCATTCCCGTTCTGGATGCACCATTAGCTACCTGCGGTACGATTACAGAAAGCAGTGTTTCGGCTTTCTGGCCGGAAGTGGAAGCGGCAACAGGATATGAAGTCAGCATCAACAATGGGCCCTGGATGCCGTCAAGCGATCTGCTTTCCCATACGATCACCGGACTTTCACTCTCTCAATCGGTCGACATCGCTGTTCGCGCCATTGGAGAATGCCCGGGTGCAGAAACTTCTCTGACGTGCATGACCCCGGATTGTACCCCACCTGTGCTGACCATTAATCAGGTTTCGGACGCGACCTGTAACGGAGCTTCCGATGGTACGACCATGGTTTCTGCTGCGGGTGGACTTGGTGGGCCATTTACTTATGAACTGGATGGCGTTACAAATTTAACGGGTGCATTTAACGGACTGTCAGCAGGCAGCTATGTCGCCCTTGCAACAGACGTAAGCGGTTGTACTGGGTCGATTCAGCTGATTGTTGGAGAGCCGCAACCTTTGGATGTACAAATGGTGCAAACAAGCCAGATTTCCTGCAACGGGCAAAGTAACGGGGCGGCAGAGGCGATTGTGAATGGCGGGACGATTCCGTTCTCTTTTGTTTGGGACAATGGAGATGCTGACGCCACGGCTGACGGGCTTGGGGCAGGTGATCATAATGTAGTCATCACCGATGGCAACGGGTGCGTAACTACCCGCTCCATTACTTTGATTGAACCTGCTGCCCTGGGAGTACAAACCACCACCCAATTGGTCAGTTGTTTTGGTGGGATGGATGGCATTGCCATTGCTACAGCTTCCGGCGGAACCTTACCCTATGAATACTTCTGGGATGCGCTCGCCGCCAACCAGCGGACAGATACAGCTTTTCAATTAGTTGCCGGATCTTATACGATTACCGTCACAGACCTCAATGGCTGCAGTGTGGCCGCTTCGGCTGATGTGACACAAAATTCCGAAATCGTCCTGTCTGCGCAATCACAGGATGCAACCTGCAATGGCTTGCCGGATGGTACCGCTTCTGTGGCTGCTACCGGAGGATCGGGTAATTATTCATACACCTGGACAGATGTTGCATCCGGGATGTTGGTGGGGGCCTCGGATCTGGTATCTCAACTTTTTGAAGGTAGCTATTTCGTGATCGTCGAGGATGAATTTACTTGCCGGGATACTGCTCAGGTCAGCATCAGTGCACCTGCTGCTCTCGATGTTCAGTTTGTGACGCAGGCACCTTTATGCACCAATGCGGCAAATGGCACCGCAACGCTGACAACAAGTGGTGGTACTCCCGGATACCAGTTTACCTGGAGTGATAATGGTGCAGCCATTTCACCATTGCGGAATGATCTTGCCGCGGGCAGCTATACCGTGACCATAACTGATGCAAATTCCTGTGCCACAGAAATTTCTTTTGATCTGACAGACCCACTGCCGGTGCTGCTACAACTTAGCACGACCCAGGCAAGCTGTTTCGGCGGAAACGATGGAACCGCTACTGTAGTGGCTTCGGGTGGAGCTGGTGGTTATACCTATGCCTGGCCATCAGGACAAAACGGGGCCACTGCAACCGGACTTTCTGCAGGTCCGGTTAGTGTAACCGTAGCGGATGCCAATGGTTGCCAGGCAGTTGGTAATATTTTGGTTGGCCAGGAAGATGCATTGCAAGTGGTTTTGACACCTGCTAACCTCACTTGCTTCAACAACAATTCCGGGATGGTAACGGCCAGTACGTCCGGAGGAGCAGGTAATTATACTTACCAGTGGTCGAATGGGGCTCAGGGTCCGATGGTTGCCAACCTCGCAGCAGGGAACATCGGGGTTACGGTGACGGATGGCAATGGTTGCCAGACAACTTCTGCTGCTTCGATTTCACAACCGACACCAGTGACCGCATCGATTGCCTCCAGTCTGGTTTCCTGTCTTGGGCAACCGGATGGCACTGCTACGGTAACACCTTCAGGGGGCACTTCACCGTATACTTATACGTGGAGTGACCCGGCTGCGCAACAAACACCAGTCGCAACAGGGTTGAACACCGGCAATTTCAGTGTTACGGTTGCTGATGCGAATAACTGTACATTTGTTACTTCTGTTGATGTGGGTGGAACTCCACCTATTTCCCTCTCAGTTACCCCTTCAGATGTGCGTTGCTATGATGGCAACGACGGCAGTATCCAGGTTGTCGCTACTGGTGGCAATGGCAATTTTGTCTATAGCTGGAACACTCCGGATATTCCGCAAACTGGTAGTCCGGGCGGGTTGCGGGCAGGCCAATACGCTGTTACCGTAACCGATAGCGGTGGATGTACAGCTACCGCATCTGCAAGCATTGCCCAGCCGACTGCACTCGTTGCCCAGGCTTCGGGTACAAATCTGGTTTGCGCTGACGATGGTACGGGTACAACCCAATCCCAGGTATCCGGCGGTACGCCTCCTTATAACTATTTGTGGAATACGGGTATTGCGGCACCAAACCTGGCTAACCTGCAAGCTGGGGTTTATCGCCTGAGCGTCACAGATGCAAATGGCTGCCTTGCCATTGCTGAAACAATGTTGGCAGAACCGGCTGCGCTGGAAGTTGAAATTGACCCTGTTTCGGTAGATTGTTATGGTGGCTCAACCGGTGCCGTCACTTCTTCGGTAGAAGGCGGGGTCCAACCCTACACCTACACCTGGTCTAATGGTGCCTCAACTCAGTCTTTGGAAGGCATACCCGCCGGGGTTTATGAGTTGGCCATTACGGATGCCAGTGGTTGCCGCATCGTAGAAAGCACTCAGGTTTTGCAACCTGAAGCAGCCCTGACAGCCAGTTTTTCTTCGAAACCAGTGACTTGCTTCGGAGAAGAAGATGGCAGCATCGTTGCCCTAACAACGGGCGGCACGCCGGCCTATCGGTATAGCCTTGATGGCCATGACTTCAGAGGCAGCAGCACCCTGATCGGTCTGGAAGCAGGTACTTACAATGTTTATGTGCTGGACGCCAAAGGTTGTTTGTTCGTTCAGCAAGGCATCAATATTGATGAACCCGAAGCATTGGAAGTGGATCTTGGCGATGACGTTACCCTGGATTACGGGCTCGAAGTACGTTTGGAACCTCAGATCACCGGGGGTTCCGGGGTATTGACCTATTCCTGGTATCCGGAAGATACCACTCAACTCAGTTGCCTTGATTGTGCTACCCCCTCAGCCAGCGTACCTTATCAAACCAGTTTTACGCTGCGGGTAACAGATGAAAACGGATGCTATGGCGAAGACATAATTACCGTTTTTGTCAGGAAAAGCAACCCTGTATTTGTTCCTACCGGGTTTACACCCAATGGAAACAGCAACAATGATCGCCTGCTGGTGCATGGTAAAGCTGGCATTCAGGTGCAGCGCTTTACCATATATGATCGTTGGGGAGAAATGCTTTTTGAAGCACAGGATTTTGAAGTCAATGACCCGCTCATTGGTTGGGACGGCTCGTATCGGGGGAAACCGATGAACAGCGGCGTTTATATCTGGCGCCTTGAAGTGGTCTTTGAAGATGGCAACCACGAGGTTTATACAGGAAGTACTACCCTGATTCGATAAACCAAACAGAGCAGGAGTCGTCGGGTTTTTGGGATTGTCAGTTGATGACGATGCTAAAATCAGGAACGACTCCTGTTCTCTCTAATACACCTGCCTGGTTATGCAAAAACGAATCAAACTTTTTCTTATTCTTGCCGCTGTTTTTAGCCTGAACCCCGTCTGGGCACAACGCGAGGACGGCGGAATGGCAACCATCAGGAGCATCATGCAAGCCCAGGAGGCAGCATGGAACAATGGTGATCTGGATGGATTTATGGAAGGTTACTGGCATACTGACAGTCTGCAGTTTATTGGCAGTAAAGGGTTAACTTACGGGTGGGATGCTACACTGGCCAATTATAAAAAAAGTTATCCGGACCGTGCAACAATGGGGAAGTTGCATTTTACCCTGATCAAGGTGGAAAAACTTTCGGGCAAGGCTGCTTTCGTTATTGGCAAATGGCACCTGAAACGGGATGCAGGGGATCTGAGCGGCCATTTTACTTTGCTTTGGAAAAAAATAAAAGGAAAATGGCTGATTGTAGCTGATCATTCCAGTTGAAAACCTTGTTGAATGGACTTATCCCTGATGCGATTTAAAGACCTGCTCCAGTTGCGCCAAAGTGCAGAAGGCACTGCGATTTACGACCCTATCCGAAAAAAATGGCTGGTTTTGCAACCTGAAGAAATGGTACGACAGTTGGCCGTAATGTACCTGCTTGAAGAAAAACATTACAATAAAAACAGGATTAAAGTTGAAAAAAGCCTCCGAATCAACACCTTATCAAAACGATGCGATGTATTGGTGTACGATCAGGATATGCGCCCTTTTCTGTTGGTAGAGTGCAAAGCGCCCCGGGTAAAAATCACTGAAGCTACTTTTCGGCAACTTGCTGCTTACAACCTGCCTTTGCGCGTTCCTTATCTGCTGGCTGTCAATGGGATTGCTGCATATTGCTGTCAAATGGATTATGAGAGGGAAACCTGGGCATTGCTGGATGATGTCCCCGACTATCCTGGTTAATCCATGTATTGGGTAAAGATTCCGCTTCTTCACTTGCAGAAACTTAGTATTTTTCGGCGCTCAAGCTGCTCGGCTTAAATTTAGCGGGCTAGTCCTAACCAACAAAACTGCATGTTTTATGCGAAAAGAAAAAATCCTGATCGTCGGTGCAAACGGGCAGATAGGCTCTGTATTGACCGTTGCGCTGCGAAAAATATACGGGCAGGAAAATGTAGTTGCTTCTGATATCCGGATTCCTCTGGAAATCAAAGACAGCGATCCTTTTGAGCTACTGGATATTCTGGATGCCCAACAACTGGTGCGCATCATCCGAAAATACCAGATCACGCAGATTTACCACCTGGCTGCCATTCTTTCTGCAAAAGGCGAGCTGGACCCCCGTCATGCCTGGGACATCAACATCAATGGCTTGTTTAATGTACTGGAAGCTTCCAAAGAATACAAATTAAAGTTGTTTTTCCCAAGCACCATTGCCGTTTTTGGCGGGGATACTCCTAAACATAATGCGCCCCAGAACACGCCATTGCACCCGGAAACGGTGTACGGTATCAGCAAAGCAGCCGGCGAGAACTGGTGCCAGTATTATCATCAAAAGTTTGGGGTAGATGTACGTTCGTTGCGCTACCCTGGCATCATTGGCTATGAATCCATGCCCGGGGGCGGTACAACTGACTATGCCGTAGAAATTTTTCACTACGCCGTTAAACAGGAGCCTTATACCTGTTTCCTGAAAGCAGGAACCCGACTCCCCATGTTGTACATGCCCGACGCCATTCGGGCGACGCTGGAAATTATGGAATCGCCAGCAGAAAAAATTACGGTCCGCAACAGCTACAACCTGGCCGGAATGAGTTTTACACCTGCTGAACTGGCAGCAGAAATCCAAAAACATTATCCTGATTTTGAAGTAAAATACGAACCTGACTTCAGGCAGGGCATTGCGGAGTCCTGGGCCGAAAGCATTGATGATTCGCTAGCCCGGGCAGACTGGGGGTGGAAACATCAATACGACCTTAAAGGAATGACCGCGGACATGATTGCTCATCTGGCGGTCTGAAAAACAGGAGTCATCCCGAATTTTTTCAAATCCGGATTTAGGCTTCGGTGAAGTCAATCGCTTGTAGATCAATGCATTCCTTCGACAAGCTCAGGAACAGTTTGAAATCATGGTGGCCACGTGCGCCCTCTCTACCGCCGAGCGTCAGCTGTGCATAACGCCAGATGAACCCTCTGAGGTCTTTTTTAACCAAAATTCGGGATGACTCCTGTTTCCTGATTCAGCGCTACAAACTATTGTAATAGGCCAGAATCTTTACCAGATCAGCATCATTTTTCGGATCGAGCTGCTGTTC
>JABWAJ010000261.1 GCA_013361075.1 Saprospiraceae bacterium
ATCCCGAAGGGTGAATGCCCTGTGGGCATTCAAGTGAAGGAACGCGTCAGCGGTGTTTAGCCATTTCCACCACCACGCTGCCCCGTCGCAACAAGTCTAGTATTAATAGTCTGCAATCAATTTGATTTTTTCGGCGACCTCCAGCCAGGCCTCGTCGGTGTTGTTCCAGGATGAAACCGGGAGGCCATTTGCCGGCAAGGCCTTGAATTTCGCAAAAGGTGCCTCCTGCCACAGAATAGGCCGAATGATAATTGGAATGACCACTGTTTTGTCCTTTTCATGACGCGCCATTGCCGATTTCATTTCCTCGTTCCAGACCTCCTCATTGGCCATAAAATCCGGACTGACCAATAACAGAACGATCTCAGCTGTTTGAAGTTCGCGGCGAGTGGAAACACCCCCTTCTTCACCCGGCATGAGCCGGGAGACATCCCAGGTTTGCACAATACCCTGGCGTTGAATAGGAAAAAGTTGCTTTTTTAGGTCCTGTAGATAAGCTTCATCAGCCTGTGTGTAAGAAATGAAGATTTTTTTGGCGGGTGGTTCCCTGTGCAAATCGGTTACAAAAACATCGTCTATCCTTTCGTTTTAAACACAATCATTGCGTCCTCCAAAAACGCTTTCTACTTTGCAAAAATGTACTGCTTCTTCGATCAGGTTATCCAGGGAGATGGCTGGTTTGATCATTGTTTTGGGCAAGCGGTAGTTTTGGCCGGTGCGTTGATTCAATTTGGGTAAAAATTATTTTGGATGTCTTCCCGGGATACTTTCTCTACCTGTCGTCGTACGCCTTTAAAGTCGGAAGGGTTGTGGCGTAAAACTAGGAAAAGTTGGAGCGTTGAGTATTTGGAGAATTGAGTATTTGAGTATTTGAGCGGGGGTCCTATATGCTTAGGGTGGAAGACAGGGCTGGGAGAAATGATGGGTTGCAAAATTGTCTGAACCAGAATTCTCAGAATTCCAGAATTCCCAGAATCGCGCATTCTGGAAATCCTCAAATCCTGAAAATTCTGATTCAGACAGAAAAAGGCAGAAGACTGAGTGAAGATTTAAAGATTAAGGTTTCGCGAAGCGGTAACACCTTTTTAGCAAGGTGTCACCTCTGGGGCCGGGCCGCTACAATGCAGACCAAAGCCACCAACGGCCCCAGTGCATGTGGCAGGCGATAAACCGTTTCATGGAGCCACTGTTCCAGCGAATTGTCCCAGAATTCCGGATAAAAATAAGCCCAGGTGCGGGCGACAGACGTGGCAGCTCCCCAGATAATGGCATAGACAAGCGCGATGACGACGGGCTGGTGCCAGGGCAAAAAGATGCAAATGCTGAGTAAAAAATCCAGCGTGCCGGCTACATTTAAAAATACGCCTGCCTGTTGTTCGTCGAAGTGCAGGATTTTCATGGTCATTTCGACATAGTTGCCAGGTCGGGGGTAAAAGCCGGTGGCGAAGAGGCCGTGGCAAATGAAAGTGAGGGCGATGGCAATTTTTAGCCAGCGGATGAACCCCGGCGTTGGCGAGCCGTGGCGGTTCAACCAAACCAAAAAGAAGGGCGTTCCACATTGCAGGGCAAATTCAAAAAACTCCCCAACAAAAAAGAACTTTTCTTTGGTGAACAAAAAAGCCAGAAAAACCAGCGCTACGCCGCCCGCTGTGACGATCCGGGATGCCGGGCGTCCCAACCGGTGAATGGCTGCCGCACAAAGGGCGCATAAGACATAAAACCAGCCCATCCCGCGGGTGAAAGCATCAATGGCTGCATCCACACCCGGGCTGGTCACATAATCTGCCCATTCCATGCCGAAAGCAGCTACGATGTTTTTCATCCAGCGTTCGTCCCAAAGCAGGGTTCGGTAGGGTGCATCGAAACGAAGGTGCTGCCAGGCGCGTCCGGCAAAAACGCACACCGCGGCTACCTGGAGCAATACGCGGGGCTGGAGCAGAGGATGTTGTAAAAGGGTTCGGTTCGGCACAGGACTAGTTTTTTGTTTCTTGAACGACAAAGATACTTTTCAATTAATCCTGTTTACAAAGTCAATGGCTATTATCTGAAATCTCATGTCTAACACCTGAATTGCAATGCCTAACATCTCTTTAATCTACATCACCCACGCGTCTGAAGCAGAGGCACAACGCATTTCCAACTTGTTGCTGGAAGCGCACCTGGTGGCCTGTGCCAATATTTTTCCCATTCAAAGTGCCTATTGGTGGCAGGGAGTCCTTGAAAACAGCAGTGAGTGGGTCAGTATTGTGAAAACCACAGCGGAGAAATGGTCCGCGGTACAGGATGCGGTAGTACAATGGCATCCGTACACCACGCCCTGCATTTTAAACCTGGAAGTGGTCGCCAATGAGGCTTATGCGGCGTGGATTCGGGGGGAAGTGGAAAAGGAGTGACCATATAAGGCTATGATTGGGAAAAAAATAGCTCGTTTTCCCACCAAGCTGACCCATCGCAACAAGTCTATTTTCTTTATCTTTGCAAAGCGCACGACCTGCCCCCATGCCGCGTTGCAACAAATGCACTTTGGATACGTATCCAAAGCGATAAACCAGATCGTATGCTATGAGAAAACAAACGTGTCTGCTGATCTTCCTCCTCGGCGCAATTGCTTTTCCCGGGTTTGCCCAACAAGCAAAGCTCAAAAAAGCACAGTTTTACATGGAGACGCTGAATTATGAAGCGGCCATTGACCTGTACAAACAAGTGCTCGAAAAACGCGACCTTCCGGAAGCCAAAATGGCCATTGCGGAAGCTTATCGCAAACTCAACGATTGTGCAAATGCAGAAATATGGTACGCTCAAATTGTGCAGTTGCCAGATGCCTCTCCTTTCCAAAAATACTACTATGGCCTGATGTTGCAGCGCAACGGCAAATGCGAGGAGGCAAGCTATTGGTACGAGCAGTTTCTCAAGCAACGCCCTTATGACGTGCGCAAAAAGCAACTGGTAAAAGCCTGCGCATACCGGCAGGAACTTCTGACTCAAAAAGACACCATTTTTGAGTTGTCTCGCCCCGGCTTCAACGGTACAGCCAGCGATATTGGCCCCGCATTTTACCGGGATGGCCTTGTTTTTGGCTCAACCCGAATCCCGGAAGGAGGATCAGCAACCGACCGGGCGTTTTTTGATCTGTATTTTGTACCAGTTTCCATACAGTCAGATTCCACCGTTTACGGACAACCGACCTTGTTTTCGCCGCAATTGAAATCGCGTTTTCACGATGCCATTGCCACGTTCAGCAACGATCAAAAAGAGGTCTTTTTTACACGCAACCGCAAAGTGGAGGCTGTAGAAGGCAAATTGTCCGTCAACCGCCTGGAAATCATGTTCGCCACCCTGACCGACAGCACTACCTGGGGCAACCTGACGCCCCTTCCTTTCAACAATACGGCGTATTCGGTAGCTCATCCTTCGCTTTCGCCTGACGGCAACCGGTTGTTCTTTTCATCAGACATGCCGGGTGGCTTCGGCGGCAAAGACATTTATGTGTGTTCGCGGGAAGGCGGTCTTTGGGGAATACCGGTCAATCTGGGACCAAACATCAATACCGACAGCGATGAATTGTATCCATTTTTTCACCAGGACAAGCGGTTGTATTTTTCTTCTGACGGCCATTTCGGACTTGGGGGACAGGACGTTTTTGTCACCCGGGAGCTGGAGGGTGGAGATTGGGAGGCGGTGGAAAATTTAGGGGCCCCGGTAAATACTGAATTTGATGATTTTGGCTTCATTGTGAGTGAAAATGGGTTGGATGGCTATTTCGCTTCGGACCGGACGGGCAACGATGACATTTACCATTTCAGCCAGCAAAAAGCAACCATGCCGGTGCCGGTAGCTGATGCAGCAACACCTGTTGTTCCTGAGCCGGTGAAATCTATTGTGCTGAATGGCAGGGTCGTAAACCATTTGGATGGCACTCCTTTAGCCGGAGCTTCGGTACAACTGACGCCCGAAGCCTGTGGAAATGCTGTTGCCGGAATCACCAACAACGCCGGTGAATATTCCATCGCCCTGACACCCGGTTGCTGTTATAAAGTACGGGCTGAAAAAGGCGATTTTTTTGCTTACACGCTGGATGAAAAAATTTGTGCGGACAACTTAAAAACTCCGCCAATGGAGATCCAGTTGTTGCCTTTCCGCACCGAAACGACGGCTGAAAAAATAGTGCCTGCCATAGACAAATCACGGGAGCAAACGGCCTTATTCAAAACCGGAAATTCCAAAAACACAGACAACAACGGCAGCATTGCTTATTTGCTGAATATTTATTACGACTTTCAGCGGTAAAGCGTACGGGCAGACGGACTCGGCGAACTCAAAAAGTTGCTGAAATTGCTCCAGGACAACCCGGAAGTTAAACTGGAAATCAGCTCACATACCGATAGCCGCGGGTCCGACAGTTATAACCTGCAATTGTCGCAACGCCGTGCCGATGCTATTGTGGCCTGGCTGGCTTCTAAAGGTATACCGGCAGATCGTTTAGTGGCAAAAGGCTATGGTGAGACCAAACCAGTGAACGATTGCAGCGACGGCAGGCCATGCAGTGAAGAGCAGTACCAGTTGAACCGGCGGACAGAATTTAAGGTGCTGGAGAAACGGTAGGCGCGGTATGAACCAGTAACTAACCGGAATGTACCCAAAATATGCCATATTAAGCGAAAGTGCTGTTTGTATAACCTTTGGTGACAAGCCGGAAACTTCCGTTTGGCAACAGGTGCATCGCCTCAATACCTGCCTGGAACAACAGCCTTTCCCTGGTTTTTTGACTACTGTTCCAGCCTTTTTGACGCTAACTGTCCACTTCGATCCATTTGAAGTTTTCCGCAGTCAGGCTCAACCCAATATCCCGGCCAGGGTTGTTTTGGAACACCTCAAAGCCTTACAGGCAGGCCCGGAGCACCTGCAACGCCTGCCTGAAAATTTGATTGAAATCCCTGTTTGGTATGGCGGTACATTCGGGCCCGATCTGCCGGAAACAGCCAAACGGTTGCACCTGTCTGAAGCGGATATCATTCAACTGCACAGTCAAACTTTGTTCCGGGTTTGGATGATTGGTTTTTCACCGGGTTTTCCCTACATGGGATTTTTGCCTGCTGCTCTGGAGCTACCCAGAAAAAAAACCATCAGCCCCAAAGTACCAGCCGGCAGTGTAGCCATTGCAGGGAACATGACTTGCATTTACCCAAACGAATCCCCGGCCGGATGGCACGTAATCGGCCAGACACCGCTCCAATTATTTGATCCACATGCGCCCAATCCCTGTCTGCTGAATGCGGGGATGCAGGTGCGCTTCATCCCACAAAAAGCATGAAACTCCGCGTGCTCCATAGCGGTCCGGGATTGATGGCAACCATTCAGGATCTGGGAAGGCCACAGGCACGCCGATACGGAGTTCCTCTCTCCGGGGCCATGGATGCCCACAGCCACGCTATGGCAAATTTGACTCTTGGAAACGCGCCTTCGGCAGCCACGCTGGAATGTACAGGAGGAAAACTGGATGCCTGGGTAGAAACCGGGGGGCGTTTGTCACTTTCCGGTGCCGGGGGCGCTTTGTACATCGACGGCCATCCCGTTCCTTCCAACCGGGCAATCCGGGTTCCGGAAGGTACCTTGCTGACCATCCAGCCCTTGCCCGGAGGGAATTTTTGTTACTTAGCGACCGAAGGCGGTTGGGCGGCAGCGCTTGTGTTTGACAGCGCAGCTACCTGTTTGCCCGGAAAATTCGGTGGATACAAAGGCCGGGTTTTACAAAAAGAAGACACACTAACATCATCTTTTTCAACAGTTTCTCCATTCAAAACATCCATAGAACCCTGGTTTTTGCGCACAGATGCCCCCGAAGTTCCCTCTCCGGGCACGCCCCTGATCATTTCCGTTTTGGAAGGACCGGAGTGGAATTATTGGACGGACCGTCAGCAACAAGCTTTTTTAGAAAAACCAGTATGGATATCAAAAGACCGGAGTCGTCAGGCAGTGCGCATCCGGGGCCTTTCTTTTTTGGAGCATGGCTGTGGCGATTTCTTTTCTACCGGAGTGTGCCCGGGCACGATACAGGTTCCGCTTAGTGACGATCCGGCCATTCTGATGGCGGATGCCCAAACAACTGGTGGTTTTCCGCGCATTGCTCAGGTAATTGCCGTGGATTTACCTAAAATTGCGCAGGCAAAAACTGGTCAGTTGCTCCGTTTCAGGCTGGTAGATATTGCTGAAGCCAGTCGGCTGCTGATAGCCTACAAATTGAAGTTGCAACGTTTGGAAATAGCCGTTAATCTTAGATAAAATGAGCCGGGTACTCCCTTTGGCAAAGCAATACAAAAACTTATGCAAACAAGAGCGATAGATCTGAACTGCGACCTTGGAGAGGGGTTTGGTCCGTGGAAAATGGGGGAAGATCAGGCGCTCATGCCGTTAATTTCCTCCGCCAATATTGCCTGTGGCTACCATGCAGGCGACCCGGTAGTCATGCGGGATACCGTAAAGCTGGCTTTGAATCATGGTGTAGCAATTGGAGCACATCCCGGTTATCCCGACCTTCAAGGGTTTGGTCGCCGGAACCTGCCCATGTCACCTGATGAAGTGTTTGCGATGGTTTTGTATCAAATTGGTGCCTTACAAGCCATTGTTGCCGCAGAAGGAGGGGTTTTGCACCATGTAAAACCCCACGGGGCACTGTACAATCAGGCAGCCCGGCAACGTGATTTGGCGGAAGCCATCGTAAAGGCGGTGCTCCACTGCGGAACCACTGATCTGATTCTGTATGGCCTGAGCGGAAGCTTCCTGGTTGAAGTAGCAGAAGCAAGAGGATTACAGGTTTGCAGGGAAGCTTTTTGTGACCGTACCTATCAAAGCGATGGCTCCTTAACCCCGCGAAATCAGTCCGGCGCAACCATAGAAGAAGTCGCAGAAGCTGCTGGCCGAGCGCTACAATTAGCCCGGCAACAACCCTTGAAAACAGCCAATTCAGGTCAGCTACTGATTCCATGTGATACGATTTGCATTCATGGAGACCATGCCAATGCTGTTGCGCTTGCACGTGCAGTAAAAGAATCGCTGGAAAAAGGAGGAATACGGGTGGTCGCTCCTACCCCACCCTTTCCATCAAAGCCATAAAAAACCCATCAAATCCATCGTCCTGAGGCAGGATGCGTTGCTGGGCAATCAGGCGGAACGCATTGGAGTTGGCTTCCAGAAAGCGGGCAACCTGTGCTTCATTTTCAGAGGGCAGGATGCTACAGGTAGCGTACACCAATTTGCCCCCGGTTTTACAAATAGCACTGTATTGCTGTAAAATCCCGGCCTGAGTTTGGCGCACCCGATCGAGGAATGCCGGATCGAGTTTCCATTTTGCGTCAGGGTTGCGGCGCAACACACCCAGGCCCGAACAGGGCACATCCAGCAACACCCGGTCGGCGCTGCCATGCAGCCGTTTGATGACTTTGTTGTTCTGGATATGGCGCGTTTCAATGATTGAAGCACCGGCCCGGGTTGCTCTTTTTCTCAGAGCATCGAGTTTCCACCCTTCAGTATCGAGGGCGATGATGCTGCCTTTGTTCTGCATTCGGGCAGCGAGGTGCAGTGTTTTTCCGCCGCCGCCGGCACAGGCATCTACTACCCGCATGCCCGGCTGTACCTCCAAAAACGGAGCCACCAGTTGAGATGAG
>JABWAJ010000262.1 GCA_013361075.1 Saprospiraceae bacterium
GTTTTGTGAATTTACTTGTCCGCATTTTCTTCCGATTTAGATGTTCCAAAATTAGGACTTTTATACTAAATTGCGGTTGCGCCTAGCGGGGAGCGTACACTGTATTCAACGGTTTCAGGAAGGTAAATGCTTATCGAATCGTTTTCTTCCAGGGAGTGGGCAAATATGTATAAGGTATCTTTGTCCACATTTTCAACTTTAAGCTGGATGTATTTCGCTCCGAAAGAAATATCATCAACGAAACCTCTTAATTCGCTCAATTCAGTGCTGGTAAGCAAATCCAGAATGGTGATTTTCAAACGAGTATTTTGTTGATCCGTTTCCCGTCGCTGGCAGCCTTGGGAAACTATGGCCATCAATACATAAATGCAAACAGCAATTTTAGCTTTCATACTATGATGTTACCGCCTTTCAAAATAATCACAAAAGTTACTCCCATGAATTGTCATAATGGGCAGAATTAACAACCTCTAGTCTTAGGCTGTCTCTTACAATGCACTTTACCTCCAGTCTTTGTTGTCTGTAAAGAGTTGTATCCAGATAGTAATGAAAATATAAGATGAGTGAGTCTAAATTATTACGAGGAGCATTGTGCAAAGCAAAATAAAAAGATTTTTTATCCTTTGGAGATAAAGAAATAAAAGTATCTGAGACCGCATCTAACAGGGTTGTATTTAAACTATCTATACTCCAGAAACTTGCAGTTGCATAAGGATGAAATTGATTTCTGGCGTGCGAAAAAGTATGGATGTAAATAGCCGAATCTGTTTTGTTTTCTAAGGCCATATTGTACCAAAAAAAATCTTTGTAATACACCACTTCATCCAAGTTATTAACAGGTCCATTTATTTGAATATGCAGGTTTTTGTCTTTATTTAGAAAAGTGCACCCGGATGTACAAAATGACAACCACAAAAAGCAGGAAATTTGCATTTTAAAAAAAAACTGCCTTGTCAATATTAAGAAATATGTTCGCATTGGTCTTATTTTGAAATAAAAAAAGATTAACCAAATATCTATGAGGCCCCGTTCGCGACCAACCTTTCACCCGTCAAAAGCGCTCGATTGTTCCGGGCACGAGTGGGGCAGGCCGAACCGATCATAAAATGTCTGAATCAGAATTCACAGAATTTCAGAATTCACAGAATCGCGCTATCCTGAAAATTTCCAATTCTGACAAGAGGAAAGTGAGCGTTTTTGGTCTAAACATCATGGTTTATTTATGGCGCGCTGAACCTGCAACTTTAGCCCGTGTGCGACCCAAGAAGTCGGAACAAGCAGCTCCGGTTTTAAAATGTAGGGTTGGAAATGAATGGAACCTGTGGTGCAAGCGGAGAACCGCACGAACTGCACTACGGCTCACTTCTTCCAATTCGATTAGCAACAGTTTTCCTTTTTTTTATTTTTTTCCATTTTGTATTTGAAATAATCTCATCTAGTTTCCAAACAAGAGAAACTGCGCTGGCATGGATCATCCCTGCCCGGTAGTAGGTCAATTTATTATTATGAAAAATCTTTAGGATTGTTGGATGGCAGTCAGAACATGATTTGTTGATTTCACAGTTTGACATTGATGTGATTTGAGATCTATAAATTAAATTTTTTAGCTCTATGAATTGATTTTTATCAAGTTTTCCGGAAAAATATTTTTTCTTTTTTACTTTGTAAGAACGATAATCCTCTAAATGCATATTACCATTCTTATCTATTTGAATTGCGTACGGAAAATGTAATCTGGTGTAATAAAGGGAATCTAATTCAAAACGCTCAAAGGGGGTGAAATATTCATTGAAAAGAGTAATGTCATTTTGACCGAACATCTTTTTCATTTCATCTGAAATTGGCCGAATTTTCATGATTTGTTTGTCAACACTGATAACCTTGAAATAAAATGACCTATTGATGAATTGGTTTTCCTTTGTGTCTTCATCGTAAAGGGATTCATAGCTCAATATTTTTATCATTTTATCTTCATAAAAGTATGCTCCTTTAAAGCATTGATTTCTGTCGCCAACAGCTGTTTCTCCTTTGATTTTTCTATCTGGGTCAGGCTCAATTAGTTTAATGAATTTTCCATCATTAGTTTTCCAAAAGCCAAAGTAATCATCATAGCACTGTGATTTTACCAGAAATGGTAAAAACAAAAATATAATTATTGAATTTTGTAATACTTTGGGAATGGGGAGCATTTTATTTTTTAGTTAACGGTGCTAATGATCTGGGTATATTTGTCATTCTTAGTTCAGCCTACTACCACCCCATACAAATCAAACTCCGTTGCCTCCGTCACTTTTACCATCGCAAAATCCCCCAGTCTTGGGGCCAATTTCGCATCGGCGCGCACCAGCACTTCGTTGTCCACCTCCGGCGAATCGCCTTCGGTGCGGCCCACGAAATATTCACCTTCTTTGCGGTCAAACAGTACTTTGAAGGTGCTGCCAACTTTGGCTAAATTCTTTTCGTAGGAAATTTCCTGCTGGATTTCCATCAGGCGGTTGGCGCGGTCGGCTTTGACATCGGCGGGGACGTCGTCGGGCAAATCATAAGCGCGGGTATCTTCTTCGTGGGAATATTGAAAAACGCCGAGGCGGTCGAAGCGCATGTCGCGGACGAAGTCACACAATTCTTCAAATTCCGCTTCCGTTTCACCGGGGAAGCCCACCAGCATGGTCGTACGCAGGGTAAGGCCGGGCACTTTTTCGCGGGCTGTTTGCACCAATTGCCGGGTTTCCGCCTGCGTGATTTGCCGGCGCATGCGATCCAAAACGGCGTCGCTGGCGTGCTGAAGCGGCATGTCCAAATAATTGCAAATTTCAGGTCGGGCCGCCATTGCATCAAAAACCTCTTCCGGAAATTTGCTCGGGTAAGCGTAATGCAAACGAATCCACTCGATGCCTTCCACATCGGCAAGCGCGTGCAGCAGGCGCGGCAACTCGCGTTTTTTGTACAAATCCAAACCGTAATAGGTCAGTTCCTGGGCAATGAGCATCAGTTCTTTCACCCCCCGGCGCGCTAAGTTTTGGGCTTCGCGCACCAATTCCTCTACTGGTCGCGAAACGTGGCCGCCGCGCATGAGCGGGATGGCGCAAAACGAGCAGGTGCGGTTGCAACCTTCCGCTATTTTTAGATAAGCATAGTGATCAGGCGTGGTAAGCAGGCGCTCGCCAACCAGTTCGTGTTTGTAGTCGGCGTTTAAGCGCGCCAGGAGTGACGGCATTTCCAGCGTCCCAAACCAGGCATCCACTTCCGGAATTTCAACCGCAAGTTCTTCGCGGTACCGCTGGGACAGACAGCCTGTGGCGTAGAGCTTGTCAATTTCGCCCGACTTTTTCAGTTCCGCATATTCCAAAATGGTGTTAATGGATTCTTCTTTGGCAACATCTATGAACCCACAGGTGTTGACAATGATGACGTTGGCATCTTCCTGGTCGCTGTCGTGCACAACCTCGAAATCGTTGCCGCGCAACTGGGTAATCAGGTTTTCCGAGTCGACGATGTTCTTCGAACAACCCAGCGTAATCACATTGACTTTATCGCGCCGAAGCGTTTTTGTTTTCATATTTGCAATTGAATGTGGTCGCCAACTTCAGTTGGCAGACCGGGAAAGCCCGGAGGGCTGTTTTCGTTGAATCGGCAAAGATAAGGATATGATTTGAAGATGAGTTGATTTGAAAATTTGAAGATGGAGGATGAATTTGAAAATTAGTTGATTTGAAGATTTGAGTATTTGAGGGATGCGAGAACAGAACGAACAACCAACAACCAACAACGAACAACCAACAACCAACAACGAACAACCAACAACCAACAACCGTAACAATCCATCAATATTGAGCACCATAGACCAACTCAACCGCGAAGTTCATATACCCTTTCCGCCCAAGCGGATTGTATCTTTAGTGCCGTCACAAACGGAATTGCTTTTCGATCTTGGCTTGCGGGAAGAAGTGGTGGGCATTACCAAATTTTGCGTGCACCCGGAGCAGTGGTTTCGCCAAAAAAAGAGGGTAGGAGGGACCAAAAACCTGAACATAGAGGCCATTGCCGCCTTGCAGCCCGATTTGCTCATTGGCAACAAGGAAGAAAATGAGCGGTGGCAAATTGAAGCCCTGGAAGCGCTTTATCCGGTTTGGATGAGCGATGTTCAAAATTTAGAAGAGGCAGAAGAAATGATCCGCCGGATAGGTGAACTGGTCGGCAAATTGCCGGAGGCAGAAAAACTGGTTTCGGAAATCCGGCAATCTTTTGAGTCGCTGGAACCACCTGCAGCCTTTCGCACGGCATATTTTATCTGGAGGGAGCCTTATATGGTGGCGGCAGCAGAGACTTTCATCAATGACCTGCTTGTAAGAGCCGGGTTCTCAAATGTTTTCGGAAACCTAAAGCGCTATCCCGAAGTAGACATGGCCATGATCCGGGATGCTGCGCCCGAAGTAATTTTGTTGTCTTCAGAACCTTATCCTTTTCAGGAAAAACACGTTGAAGAACTTCGCAACCATTGCCCCAACGCCGCTATTTGTCTTGCAGATGGCGAATTGTTCTCCTGGTATGGCAGTCGGTTGACCCGGTCTGCTACTTATTTCCGTAATTTACACCATAAATTAGCCGTTGAACTAGCGTCCGGCATTGAATTTGATAAACTTTGAAAGAGATAAAAAACATCATTCCATGAAAAAATCTTACGCGCTGATTGGATGGCTGCTTTGTTTGGCGGTATCCGGGATGGCCCAATCCTCCCGGGTTTCTACGGATGACCACATTCCCGGCCAAATTTTATTGCGGCTCAAACCAGAGGTTCCCCCTGCCGCCTTTGAACGCAATTTTAATTCGTCCGGCCGCTCAGGTTCCACACTCAGGCATGCACGTGCACTGGGATCCCGGTTTAACATGCATCTTTTTACATTCGATCCATCGGTTGAAACCGGGCAAACAATGTTGGATCGTGCGAAAGGGCATTCCATGGTGATGGCGGCACAATGGAACTACACAATAAAACCCCGCGTGGAACCTAACGATCCGGGTTTTTCACAGCAATGGACGATAGACCGCATTGCAGCCCCTCGGGTTTGGGATGTTACTACCGGTGGCCTCACCGCACGTGGCGATACCATCGTGCTGGCCATACTCGACAGCGGCTTCGACATTGATCACGAAGATTTGAAGGACAACGTCTGGATCAATCGCTTTGAAATTCCGGGAAACGGGCTTGACGATGACAATAATGATTTTGTAGATGATGTTGCAGGCTGGAACTTCATCCAAAACTCGGCTATTCATGTACCCGATGCCCACGGCACTTCTGTCGCAGGCATTGCCGGTGCCAAAGGAGACAACAACAAGGGGATGGCGGGTGTAAACTGGAACGTCAAGCTGATGCTCCTCGCTACCGGCAATGTTGGAAGTGTGATAGAAGCGTATGAATACCTGATCGTTCAGCGTGACCGTTACAATCGAACCAACGGAGCTACGGGGGCTTTTGTAGTGGCGACAAATGCCTCTTTTGGGCAGGAGCAAAAATTTTGCAACGAGCAGCCGCTGTGGGGAGCAATGTACGACCTGATGGGGGATGTGGGCATCCTGACCGGTGCCGGAACAGCCAACAGCGCCTGGGATGTAGATGATGTCGGGGATATGCCCACTACTTGTCCCAGCAATTTTATCATCACTACCTTAAATATGGCTGAAAATGATCGCCGGTATCAGGGATCTGCATACGGAAAGATCTCCATTGACCTGGGCACGCCGGGTGATGGGGCGCACACGACTAAAGTTGGGAACGAATATGGAAGTTTTGGCGGGAATTCAGCTGCAGCACCACACCTGAGTGGCGTGATTGCGTTGCTGTACAGCCTGCCCTGTGCCGGATTGGCTGAAGACGCACTGGCTCGTCCTGCCGAAGCGGCGTTGTACATTCGGCAGGCATTGCTGGAGGGGGTTGATCCCCTTCCTTCGTTGGCAGATGAAACCGCTACAGGAGGCCGCCTGAATGTTTTCCGTGCCATGGAAATCATTCAGGAGAGCTGCGGCAATACAACGGGGCCGCTTGCACTGACCAAGGCTTACCCCAACCCGGTTTCATCAGACCTGACCCTGGAATACGAAGCTCCGGATTTTGAAGCTGTTGATTTACGGGTATTTAATGCCCTGGGGCAACTGGTCTTCAGTGATGACATTCTTCCTGCCCGCTTTGGCCCTAAAGTGTATCAGGTAGACGTGAGGGACTGGGCAACCGGGGTGTATTTTTTTACTTTATACCACGGAAAAGAGTTGATTGTCAAAACGATAGCTGTTTTTTAAGGCGAGCTATATGACATAAAAAAGCCCCCTGAACCAGGTTCAGGGGGCCCACTTGAGTTAGTGTTGGTTAGTGATGTTCAGTCACTGATTAGTTGTTGTTGTTGAACAGGCTGCCCTCTTTCTGAGGTACACCAGCCGGCTGTTCAGGCTTAGCCTTCACGTCACCTTTGATCGTAAGGCGAATTTCTTCCTCGTTGATGTTGGTGGTCAGGGTTACCGTTTTGGTGAAAGGACCAACGCGGTTCGTGTCGTAGCGAACTTTGATTTCGCTGGTTGCACCCGGCAGGATTGGCTCTTTCGGGTAGGTTGGCACTGTACAGCCACAGCTGCCTTTTGCATTTTTGATTACAAGAGGCTCTGTACCTGTGTTTTTGAACTTAAACAGGCGATATGGATCAGCGCCTTGTTCGATTGTACCATAATCAACGGTTTCAGATTCGAACTTGATTTTAGCGCCGCTGGTTTGCTTGGGAGCAAGCGTAACCGGTGTTACTTCTTGTGCAACTGAAAAAGTGCAAACAGCTGCTACGAGTGCTAATACGGACAAAATTTTTTTCATCACAACTAAATTTTTTAGTTTAGGAAACGCTCACAAAGCTATGGCAATTTTGCAGTTCAGAAAAGAGGACCGCTCTGAAATCGAGTTAATGATGTGTTAATAGCTCTATTCCCTTATCTTTGTTTGTTTTAATCATTGGAATAAAGAACTCTTAGCCCATAAAGTGGTTTGTATCAAAGCATGAATTTTTTGCTTCAACATCTCGAATTACACATTGACGAAACTTCTTTGCTTCAGGGAGAACGCCTGTTGGAGGGAAATCAGATCTCCTATTGCGCCGAGCAGGAAAAAAACCTTTGGGTTGCTACTGTTGAGGCCGGGCGTACACATGAAATTGAGGTAAAAATCAGCCCGTCAAGAGTGACTGCGGCCACTTGTGAATGCGACCGGTTTCTTCATACAGGGATGTGCGGACACATTGCAGCTGTTTTGCTTCAGGTGCGCAATGTGCAACAGGCCCGCAAGGAAAATGTGCGCCAAAGTACCCTTCCACGCAGGATAAAGCTGAATGCTGAAATGATTTTGAGTGCTGCTCCAACGGAAGATTTGCTGGCTTTTTTAAGAGAATACGCCAGGCAGGACCGCTCTTTTTCCCTTGCCCTTAAAGCCCGGTTTGCAGGCATGGTAACGGGCATCGGCAGCCAGGAGAAGTACGTTCAGATCATTGAAAGCGCCATTAGCATGGCCCGAAAACCCGACCGCACCCTGAACAAAAAAGGGAGCCAGCAATTGTTTGGGGCCGTTCAGGAATTGCTGGCTCAGGCCGAAGACCATTGTGCCCGGGAGTTGTAT
>JABWAJ010000263.1 GCA_013361075.1 Saprospiraceae bacterium
TCACGCAGAAGCGTCGGAAGGACGGGCATGATGAGGCCGAGACCCATGGCGTCAAGACCCACGATCAGCAGGGCAATGATGGCAGAGCTGCGCACCTGAAACTCCAGCGCCGCTCAATGGAGCGACTTTATCAACGATAAGGAGATGGAAATATAACTTATCGGTGATAAATTGTCAAGCACTGGCGAAGGAACGTGAATGACCAAACTGGACAAGGGCACCGTGATCGCGGCGGCGCTAGAGCTGTTGAACGAGGTTGGCATGGACAGCCTGACGACGCGGAAGCTCGCTGAACGCCTCAAGGTTCAGCAGCCTGCGCTTTACTGGCATTTCCAGAACAAGCGAGCGCTGCTTGATGCGCTCGCCGAGGCGATGCTGGCGGAACGCCATACCCGCTCGCTACCCGAAGAGAATGAGGACTGGCGGGTGTTCCTGAAAGAGAATGCCCTGAGCTTCAGAACGGCGTTGCTCTCTTATCGGGACGGCGCGCGTATCCATGCCGGCACTCGACCAGGCGTCAACTTTGGTTTGGATGGTATTCCACCAGGTACCACCTGCGGGCGGATCCCAGTAAAACGCCTGCATCATCACACCGCCGCCGGGATTACCTGTATAGGTGCGGGAGCTGATCTCCTGCGGGTTGCTTGTTTCGGTGGAAAATGGAGCACCATTGTGGTTGGTAACGTGTACAATATTGATTTCTTTTTCTGCGGCTAAGGCTGCGCTGTCATTTGTTTCCAGAAAATCCTGTGTACAGGAGGAGACCAAAAAGGTTAAGGCAAATAAGTAGATAGCTAATTGCTTCATGACCGGTTTTTGTTTTGATGTTTCGTTGTAGTAGTAATCGTGGTGCAAGATTAGGGCACAATTCGGTTCCGGTCGCTTCAGATTATAATGTAGGACGAAAAAGGAGCAAATTACTGGTCGCAAATTATGAAATGACACTTTTTGGTGGGCCGGGATTGTCTAAAAAAGGCAAATGAGTACCCCCATTGTTTATCCGCATCGTCCATTGCCTTCTGGCAACTAATCCACCAGATCCACCTTGCCTTTCAGGTATTCCCGCGGCGTACAATCCTCTAATTTTTTGAAGGAGCGGTTGAAAGCAGATTTGGAATTAAAGCCTACGGCAAAGGCGATGGCCAAGAGGGTTTGGTTGCGGTATTCTTCCAATTGCACAAGGCGTTTGAATTCTTCGATGCGGTAGGCATTGATGAAATCGTTAAAATTCATGCCATACCCTTCATTGATTACCCGGGAGAGCGAATGGGGGCTGGTGCCGGTCATTTCGGCAAGATCGGTAAGGCTTAGGCCCGGATTGCGGTAAGGCTGGTTGTTTTTAATTACCTCTTCGAGGCTTTTTTTAATCGCAGCCAATTCCTCGGTACTCATCGAAGCCGCTTTTTCCTGTTCCTCCTGCAACTGTTCGGTAGGTGTAGCATCCATGGGCGGCAACTTAAAGATTTCAGGTTGCCGCATGGTATAATAACCGAGGATAAATGCGGTGAAGGCAAAAGCCATCCACAGCGTATCGGTCGTGGTATCTGTCAAAAAACCCAGGTCTTTTTCAAGCAAAAAATCAGCTATCCCGAAACAAAAACCTGCTGCCCAGATGAAGATGCAAAGCGCCTTGAGCCACATCACTACTTTGAGAAAGGCGAGATTGGGTTCGAAGGCATGTTTTTCACCTGACTCCTGTTCGTACTGCCGGATGGCACGGCGGCATACAAACCAATAAATGGCATTAAAAATCAATCCCATCCCGGCAGCCCCCACGAAAAAAGGTTTTAAATTTTGGTTGACAACCTCTGAAATCAGGGTCGCTTTCGGCATGAGCATGAAAGGCATGTACACCCCAAGATGAATCAGAAAAGGAACAAAATGCCACCAGCTGATCCCGAAATTTTGACGGGAAGGCAGGCGTAACAACCGGTTGAGGTACAACAAAAATATGGGGGCGTAGAGGAAATAAATGAAATCAGGAAGCAATAACAGCCCGGGGATCCAGTTGAAAATTTCCCGGTCATAAGTAGACACTCTTCCGGCTAAAGCTACGGACAAGGTGAGCAGCAAAATGGAAAGCGACCCATTCGCAGCGCGGTTGTTGTTTTGCAAAGAATTAATCGCCAGAATGAGCAGGAAGCCCTGAATGGCCGCGAGCAGTAAAAAAAAGGTATAAACATTGATCGGATTGCCGGCCAGGTCTTCCCACGATTCAATTTGCACCCTCAAATTTCTGGAGCTGTCCTCTTTAATGATGAACTGACGATTGACACGTGCGCGGCCATTTCGCCGTCCTTCAATGGTTTCCCACCCACCCCGGGTAAATTTGTAAAAAGTGGTATCTGACAGCAGCGGGATTGCTATTTCAAAAGTTCCGTCGCGTTGTTTTTGCATCCGATAACCGGGGTCGCTCGGATTCCAGTTGTTGAACCCACCAACTGCATAAATGGACGCATCGGGCGGTGTATTTTTGGGCAGGCGGTCAACCTGTATCCGCAGCCATCCGTATCTGGGGTTAATGGGTAAATCGTCCCAGGTATAGATCGTCAACCGGATGGTGTCTTCTTTTTTCCCACCAGGGTATCGGTGATTGTCCACAAACCCACCGGTAGAATCCGTTTCTACACTTGCCCACGCACCTCTGGTGATTTTATAATCAAAGGCTTCTGTCCTTTCTGGTAAGGTCAAGTAATGCTGTCCTGAAGCGTTGCGGCGAAACTGGTACCCCGGGTTTCCTGCATCCCAGTTATTGATGGAACTGGCTAAAAACAGGGTGTCGCCGGAAGGGGTATTGGCTGGTATTTGCTCCAATAGGAATGTCACCTGCCCGTAGAGGGCAGAGGTCAATAGCAGGCAACTAAGCGCAACAAGACTGTTTAGCATATTATTCAGCTCCGGTAGCCTAAAAGTAAAGATTAATAACAAAAATAAGGGAAAACTGGTCATCAACTTATTAAGTAGTATCCCGGTTTTATTTTTATACAACACGATTTTTTGGATGTTCTTTATTTTTAACCTATCTTTGAGTTCATCCATGGAGTTTTTCTGCCTGCCATACTACCCCGGCCGCTTTGTGATGCTCTGTGATTCTATTGCTTTATCCTCCCAATGTATAGAAACAATCAGACTTGATTGATTTTCCGGCGGCGTGCAAACGCCTGTCGCTCCCGCAGTATGGAATAACTCAGCAGCGGTTAACGATCAGTAATTCATACGCAACATAAAGGCCTGTTTTTCCAGGTCATCCCTATGTAATTTCATCATCTCAAAAATTTTGCATTATGAAATTCAGAAGCCTCTTACCCATGTTGCTGCTGTTGTTTGCCTTTTCAGGCTTTGGTCAGCACACACCTCCGGGCATTAATTATCAGGCAGTCGCCCGTGATGCCAAAGGCCAGGTTTTGACCAACAAAGACATCAGTTTGCAAATCAGTCTCTACGCCGGAGAAACCGGCGGCAAAAGAGCTTATACGGAGATCCACCGCATCAGGACCAACGAACTGGGATTATTCAGCCTCGTTGTGGGCAGGGGGGAAATTGTGGGTGGTGATTTTAAGCAAGTCCCCTGGAGTTCCATGAATGTATGGATGGAACTGGCCCTCGATGAAACCGGTGGCAATAATTTTTCCACCATCAACGCAAGCCAGTTAATGGCTGTGCCTTATGCCTTCCACGCAGGCTCTGCCAGCGATCTTATTCTGGAATCTGAAGATCAGGAAAAAGCAAGTTGCCAGCACACGGGCCTCCCGTTCTGGACGACCAAGGGCAATGACAACGTGCGCGACGACTGCCATTTTATCGGAACCACCATCTATGAAGATTTTATCTTTAAAACCAACAACATTGAGCGGATGCGCATTACCGCCGATGGTGATATCTACATCACCGGTTCGCTCTTTATTTCGGTTGACATCAATGTGGGCCGGGATGCAAATATTGGCCGCAACGTCAATGTGGGCAACGATCTGGATGTCAACAACAATGCCAATGTGGACAACGACCTCCGCGTTGGCCGGGATGCGGATATTGACCGGAATCTTACTGTAGATGGTCTTGCGAATTTTACCAATACCACTCAATCTACCAACAAAGATAACGGGGCGGTGGTTATTGAAGGCGGTGTGGGTATTGAGAAAAACCTCAATGTGGGGGGCAATACCGTTCTCAATGGTACTCTGGACATCGGGGGCATCCTCACCATCGCCAATACGACTCAATCTACCAATAAGGACAATGGCGCCCTGGTTGTTGAGGGAGGTGTTGGTATTGAAAAAAATCTGAACGTCGGAGGCGATGCCAAAGTGACCGGTACCCTCGGAGCAGATGGGGCAACCAATCTGGGAAGCACCCTCACGGTTACCGGTGCAACTACCCTTAACAATACGCTGGCTGCCAATGGCCAGGTCACCATCAACGCCAGTGTTGCCGGTGGCGATGGCAATTACGGTGCCTACCCCCTGCGGGTTCAGGGGAGCGATCAGGGCATCGCGATCAAAGTGAACGCCGGTACCCCAAATGGCGACAACAACTTCATCACGTTTTTCGACAGTGGCAACAGCGCCCGGGGGCGTATCGAAGGACAAACGGCTTCTGAAGTAGCCAGTGAACCGGAATACATTTTTGAAACCTCTATCTACGCCGCTGAAATTGTAGCCGCCGGAGTCAATATCGGCTTGTCTGCCCTGCCCAATGCCTGCGCAGGTGTTGGTGCCGTGGCTTGCCCGCCTGAGCCTTCCGTGGTAGCCATTGCCATTGCAGAAGAAGTGCTGGCCATAGCAAATGAAGCGGCCTATCAGGCTTTTGCTTTCGCAAATGTAGGCGTAACGTATCAGTCAGGTTCGGCTGATTATGCAGAATGGCTGGAGCGCACTCAGGAAGATGAACGGATGTTTCCGGGCGACATCGTGGGGGTGAAAGGCGGAAAAATCAGCAAAAAAACCTCAGATGTATCTCAGTTGCTCGTGATTTCGACCAACCCTGCTGTGCTGGGCAACATGCCCGCACAAGGGGAGGAAAAACGCTATGAGAAGGTAGCTTTTATGGGGCAAATCCCCGTGAAAGTTCGCGGTCAGGTAAACATCGGGGATTATATCCTGCCATCAGGCCAAAATGACGGAACCGGGGTTGGGGTTTCGCCTGCCAAAATCCGGCCCGAACAATACAGCGAAATTGTAGGCATTGCATGGTCGGCGTCGGCACCTGGCAGCCGTTTGTCGGTCATCAACCTTGCCATTGGCCTGAATACCAACGATGTGGCTCGCCTCGTAAAAGAACAGCAGGAAAAAATTGAAGCATTGGAAAAATCATTTGCTTCTCTGGAACAACGGCTCGCCGCCCTTGAGTCGGGCAAACCATTGGCAGAAGTACCGGCAGGTCCGGTGGCGACACCGCCATCCAATCTGGTAGAAGCCAGCCTTCCTGTAGCTTTTGATGCTGCCAGAGTAGAAGAAGCCCTGGTGCTGTTGGAAGATACTTACCGGGCAAGGGGAATCAATACTGAAAACCATCCTGGCTTGAAGCAACTTTTTGGCGACCAGGCTTTTCGGCAGGAGGTGATTCGCAAAGTTCAGGAGAATTACCTGAATACCCGGAATACTCTTATGAATATGGAAAAACGCCGGAAGTGATGGGGTAGCACCGGCTTTTATTGTTTGTTAATGCCGGTAATGAAACACCAATGATGCGAATCAGGGAGTATTCCGATTTCAAAGGAACCTTACTCCCTGATTCGCATGAGGTGTTTGCTTACCGCTCACGCGATGGCTCCGCCTCGCATGTCCTATTCCATGGGCTCTGCCCATCCCCTACATCAACCACCGATACGTAAACTTCACCAAAAAGATATTGTCCGGTTTTTGCTGCCCGCTGAAGACGTTATCGAAAAGGCTGCGCTGGAGTGGTGTGTCTAAGTCGTTGAATGCATTGGGGAAGGCCTGCTGCGACCACACGAAATAAACTTCAGAACCGGGCACGTATTCCCAGCGCACCACGAAGTTGGAGCGAAACTGGATGAAGTTGAAATCCGGTTTGGAGAAGCGGTAATCTATGGTACCATCGCGATTTTCGTCAATGGAAAAATCGTTGCTGCCAGCCTGGATTTCACTGCCTTCAAAGCGATGGAAGCGGTTGTTGTATTCCGTATTCAACGGGTCAGTCACGTAGCCGTAGTTTTTATACAAAGCCCTGAAAATGAAAGGCTGGCCATAGTACTGTACGGTCAGGTCGGGGGTAATGTTGTAGTTCACGCGGGCCGTGACGTAGATGCTGCGCTGCTCTACTTCGCTGACAATGGTGCGCAGGGCGCCGTCGAAAGCCGTTTGGGCCACAAACTGATCCTGCCGGCGCCAGTTGCGGTTGTACCCGGCCGACAGGCTTATCCTTGCAGCATCCCAAACCTGGTAATTCATCCCAAGGTTATAGTCCTGAATGCGCACTGTTTTTTCAAAACCCTGCGCAAAAAAAGTGCCGGCATTTATGCTGATTTTTTTACGGTTGTCTGTTTCCACATACCCATTGACACCCATGCCCGGCGGGCGGCGCAGCGAAGAACCGCCGCGCAGGGCGTTGTTGGAAATGTCTCTCGGATTCCAGGTGATCCCGCCGCCGATATTCCACTGGTTTTTAAAAAAAGCGTGTGCGTTGGTATTGAATGCTGAATACAAAAACTGTCCGCCAAAATCCCAGCGCGCCCAGTGGTTGTAATTGATGCGCAGGTTGCGGAAAACCGAAAACGGCTTCTGGATATGATAACCACCCCAGGTGAAGTGGTTGATTTCATCGGCGGCCAGCAAGAAACCGACATCGTTGAGTTCCAGTTCGGGCGAACGCCAGGTGATGCCCGTTTCGAACTTGAGCACCCCGCCATTTTTGTCGGGTTGTCCGCCGAATTTTCCGATTTTGAACGTGCCGCCCATACCGCTCAGACTGGTGCGGGTACTGTCTACATCCAGGTGGGGGGCATTGGGCCGCTGAAAATAGTGTACAAACTCCGTTTGGGTGGCTAAGATCGCTTCGGGGGTACCTTCCACCCGGCTGAAAATGACATTGCCCGAAACAAACCACCAGCGATTTTTCCAGAAATGCTGAAAATCGAGGCCTCCGGAATAAGCGTTGCGGTGTACAAAATCCAGGCCCTTGTCGCGGTTAACCGCCGTAAACACCCCGCCAATGATGGTATTGCCTTGCTGAAAATCCTGAACCACCCGGCCCATAAAGTAGTTGGTGGTGGGTTCTACGAGTTCTTCCCGGCGCGTTCCGTTCAGATCAATTTCAGCGTTTTCCTGTTGGGTAACGCTTTCGAGGATGCCCAGGGATAAGCCTTTGGAGGTTTTACCGCTGAATTTTGCCGCCCCGAGAATGGACGTTTGCTGGGGCTGGTTCACGTATTCGCCATTGGCCAGGTTCGGAAATCCGTGGGGAGCGCCGCCAATGCGCCGGGAATAAAACAACAGGTCAGAATCGTAGTCGCCGCCCGCACTCGAGCCGGTGAGCTGGTAATCGAAGAGGTTGTTGCTTTCCACAAAAAACGGGCGCCGCTCCTGGAAAAAAATCTCGTAGCCGTCGAGCCGAACGGCACCCGGATCGGCTTCTACCTGCCCAAAATCGGGGTTGATCGTAAAGTCGAGGATCAGGTCG
>JABWAJ010000264.1 GCA_013361075.1 Saprospiraceae bacterium
ATTAAAAACGTCACCCTGACCAAAGGGGGATTTCCTGCCCGTTTTGGCGGTCGCCTGAGCAGTGTACTGGAAATCAACATGCAAGAAGGCAATCTGCAGCAATGGCACGGTGAAGGCGCTATCGGGCTGATTTCGTCGAAACTGACCTTGGAAGGACCTATTCAAAAAGGCAAAACTTCTTTTTTGATCTCGGGCAGGCGCACCTACCTCGACTTGCTGGCAGCTCCTTTTATCCAGGCCTCCGCCGGACCCGGTGAGGAGGTGGACCTCGCTTTATATTTTTATGACCTGAATGCAAAGATCCAGCACAAATTTAATGACAAGCACCGTCTCTTATTGAGCGCTTACACAGGAGCGGACGTGTTCGGAACCACCATTGCCGACGAAACGGGCGCCTTTAGCGGGGGAATCAACTGGGGCAACATCATTTCTGCTGCGCGCTGGAACTGGGAGATTGGTCCAAAGCTGTTTGCCAACACAACGCTGACTTACAGCCGTTACAATTTGGGCATCACCGCTGCGCAGGAATCCAAACCAACCACTGCCCCAAGCTCCCCTGGCGAGAAGTTTTCTGCAAAATATGTGTCGGGGATTGAAGATCTGGGTGGAAAAATTGACTTCGATTTTATCCCCAATCCCAACCACTACCTGCGTTTTGGTTTGGGGGTCACTCACCATACTTACCGCCCAGGAGCATCGTCCATTCGCAGTGAATCCGGCCAGGAGGTAAATTTCGACACCATTTTGGGCACAAGCAACGCATACAGCACCGAGTTTTTCCTGTATGGGGAAGACGATTTTTCAATAGGCCCTTTAAAAATCAATGCCGGCTTGCATGCATCAGGGTTTAGTGTGGATGGAGAATTGTACACAAGCCTCCAGCCCCGTCTTGGCCTTCGCTGGTTGCTCGACAAAAACTGGGCACTCAAAGCCGGTTTCAGTACCATGACCCAATACATCAACCTGTTGAGCAGTGAAGCACTGACCCTGCCAACCGACCTCTGGGTGCCGAGCACCGCCCGCATCAAACCCCAGCAAAGCTGGCAGGCAGCTGTGGGCATAGCGCGTACCTTCCGGGATGAATACGAATTCAGCGTGGAAGCCTATTACAAGGAAATGGACAATGTCATTTCATTCAAAGAGGGCGCTACCTTCCTGTTTGGCTTAGAAAACGACTGGCAGGACAAAGTGACCCAAGGTGAAGGCGAAAGCTATGGATTAGAAGTTTTTATGCAAAAAAAAGTAGGTCGCACAACGGGCTGGATTGGCTATACCCTAAGTTGGAACTGGCGGCAATTTGATGACATCAACAGCGGCGAACGGTATCCGTTCCGCTACGACCGCAGGCACGATATCTCCGTAGTGGTGAACCACGATTTTACACCCAGAATCGGCATGTCTTTTGCCTGGGTCTATGGCACGGGCAATGCAGTCACCCTGAGTACGTATCGTTTTCTAACCGCAGAACGAGATGGGGAATACGTTTATACCAACACGATAGAAGCCGGGGGAAAACGCAATGCCTTCAGAATGAGTGACTACCACCGACTGGATTTTAGCATTGAATTCCGAAAGCAAAAAAAGAATTGGGAACGCAAATGGGTAATTGGGGTCTATAATAGCTATTGGCACCGCAATCCTTATTTTATGTATGCCGATACCCGTTCGGTGCAGCAACCGGACGGCAGTTTTAAAAACGAACGGGTATTTAAGGAAGTCAGCCTGTTCCCCTTGATTCCTTCCATTTCTTATCAATTTAAATTCTAAAATCATCCACCATGAAAGCTCAAACACTGTTTATTTGGCTTGGCTTCCTGAGCCTGCTTGCGCAACAGGCTTGTACCGATGATTCATTCAGCCAGATTGTAGAAATTGAAATCCCGGAGCATACATCATTGCCAACACTGAGTATGGATCTCAGGAGTAGTGACACCATAGCACAGATTATCGTCAACAAAAGCCTCAGTATTCTGGATCAAAATGAATTCGCACCAATAGATAACACAAAGATTCAACTGTTGCGAAATGGCGCCTTGCTCACCGATAACTTTTCGCTTGCTCCAGGTGACCAATTTTTTAAAGCCCAACTTCCTGCTCCTATAGAACATACTCCCGGAGTTGCCTATCGCGTGCAGGTAGAAGTTCCCGGCGTAGGGACGGCTTTCGCCGAACAAGTCATGCCCGCCAAACCCATGGTTTCAGCGTTCGTTTTTTCTCCGGATGGCGGCATTTCGCCCGATGGTGAGCGGGTAGATGAAATAAAAGTAACGATCGAGGATGTTGGCGGTGAAAAGAATTATTATGCGCTGGATCTTATCGAGGGGTGGTTCGAAATTGATCAAAACGGAGATACCATTTTCCAAACCTATAGTTCTTATATTGAAACCAACGACCCGGTTTTGAGTCCGGGTAAGCCCTATGCCCTCGTCTTTTCCGATGAAGCTTTTGACGGGGGGCGCTATACAGCCCGTGCATTTAAGTACGGCAACACTGGCGGCGATGGTTTTGCCGTTGTCCGGGTTTATCAACTGACCCGCGATGCATTCCTCTACGCGCGGTCGTTTTTCCAATTCTGGGATTCAAACGGCAACCCGTTTGCAGAGCCTGTTACAGTTCACGGCAATGTTACGGGTGGATATGGTGCGTTTATTTTATCCAATTACCTGGAATTCAGGATACAGTGATGCGAGGGGCAAGTTGGTAAAAGGCAAGTTGGCAAGTTGGCAAAAGGCAAATTGGCAAAAGGAAAGTTGGCAAGGGCAAAAGGCAAGTTGGCTATTTTCGTGCTTGCTAACTTGCCTATTTGCCCCTTGCCAACTTGCCCCTTGCTCATTTGCCCCTTGCTCATTTGCCCCTTGCTCATTTGCCCCTTATCACTACTTCATTCCGCATTGTTTCAGGATGGCTTCATTCTTTTTGACGTAAGAATCGTCGCCTTCTTTTTTGGCCATTTCCAGAGAAATTTTTGCGTCAGCTACTGCTTTTTCACAGTTGCCCTGTTTGGCCAGAATACGGGCCCGAAGCTGGTAGGTCCAGTACTGCTTGTCTTTTTCAACCACTTTATCGGCCCATTCCAGCGCCGTATTCAGGTCAATGTTTTTTTCATAGTAATAGTCGGCTGCATCAAAATAAGTGTCGGCAGTGCAGTCGGGTTTCGACGTTTTGTCTTTGATCTCCGCCATAATCTGGTCGTGAGCATCGTGGGAAACAGCAAACTTTACAGCCGTTTTATCCCAGGAAAGGATCACTTCCAAGTTATTCGGAGAAGTTTGCTCCAGCGCAATCGCCATATTTTCGGCCTTGGCGGTTTTGTACGGTGTCACTTTGAAGCGGCTCACGTCTTTCTTTTCGTCGTAAGCGTAAGCGCCCCACTGCTTATCGTCGGAATTCAGGACGATGGTCCATTCCGTTTTACCGGGAATGGTGTACCAACCATAACTTCCGGCCGGTATTTTTTTCCCGCTGATCATGACGTCGTTGTCGAATTTAATCGTCGTGATTTTGTTCGCGCCCGTGCGCCATACTTTGTCGAAAGGAACGAGATCGCCGAATATTTTCCGGCCTTTTACAGAAGGGCGGCTGTATTCCACAGTAACTTTGGTAAGCCCGACGCGTTGAGAAACCATAGCCGTAGGACTGGCCGCCGGCGTTTGTATCTGAGCGGACAACCCGAAAGCGGTCAGGCTCACCAATAAGCACAATACAAGATGTTTTTTCATGATTGGATGTTGTGACGAGTGAATAGTGAAATGATCCCGCAAGAACGAGTGTCAAAAATAAGATAACTTGACTATAGAACAGCATGGCCTTCCCGATTTTGGTATTTTTCGTGTGTTAAAGTTGGGCTACAAGTTGTTTTTGCCCACATTTTCCTGCATATTTGTGTATAGCTACCCGATCCGGCAAATACCGGGTCTTGCAATTCTATATTTTATAGCCGGGTAAATCTTTCCGGAAACACTATTTAAGAACAAATACAAAAATAAGTTGGAAAAGTCATGCCTTGGCTTTTGATGAAAAGGTATGCGTTTATTCGCAGGCCTGATTTATATAGAATCCGAACTAGTATACTGATTTTTTAACCTTGAAAAAAATACGCTTATGAAAAAGTTTATCTTTGCCCCCCCCCCCGCGGGGAGATGGATTACAGGCGCTCTTTACTTGACAAAATGCTTCTTTGTATTCCTGATTTCAGCAACGACCTCACTGCCCATCTTAGCTCAGCAGGGCGCTTATTATGAATGCCCTGAAAGCTATGGAGCTACGTTCTCGGGCATACCTGAGCAAACCCTTTGTGAACTTTATCCCAATTTTAACTGCCAAACTCAAATCGGCGCGGGTACTCAGTTTTCAAAGTCTTCCCTGCTTGGTACCTCTATAAGTGGAAATGTTTGCATTGTGGGCGATTTTGAAGTAGATGCCAATTTCACGTTCTTAAATGCATTGGTCAAAATTAACCCTGGTGTTAAGATTATCGTTGCAGAAAGCCCTAACGGATACTCAGGAGGGAGTACACTCGGCATCAACAACTCCAAGATGTTCGCCTGCAATAGCCTGTGGAAGGGGATTACACTTGGATTTCTTTCAGTGATCGCCACTTCAAACAATTCTGTAATCGAAGATGCAGAAAAAGCCATTTTTGCGAATGTGCCTGCCGGTCTTTATATCCAAAAAACTACTTTCAACCGAAACAGAGTGGGGATTGAACTGGAAGGGCCATCTGCCAGCATCTTAGCTGTTGGGCCGAGGGTATTGAATTTTAGCGCTAACCGATTTATGTGCGATGCTCCGCTAAATGGTACAGTGGATGAAATTACTGAAGCAGGGGTAAAATTGAAAAATGCGGCTCTTTATGCTTTTCAAGCTGGTATTAATGGGATGAACAGATTTTTTAATTTAAGTTACGGTATCAAAGCCGAGGGTAATTCCTTTGTTGGCTTAAGCCAAATATATATGCAGGGAATAAAAAAAACTGGCATATATATGATAAAAGGTTTTATCCAAATCAATCATTCTTGGTTTTACCAATTAGAAGGGTATGGAATACACATTGATCGAGCTGTTTTTGTAGATATCAAAAATACAAAATTTAAAGTGTCCAGCAATAGTCCTTTATGGCGATTTGGTATTTTTATCTATTATTTTGAGGTAAATTCTGATGTAACAATCAGCAATATCAGTTTTGAAGCAGACTTAGATGGAACAGAAAATAAAGTTAGAGGAGTCTTTTTAGTTGGATCGGTTGTAGGTGCAGGCACGAAAATTAGAGTAGAAGGAAGTACATTTGCTATTAGGACGGGTAGCTCTTACGGGATTAGTGTAGCGGGCGATTTTCCGTCAAGCAGCACAATAGAAATATGGAATAACCAGTTTCGAATTTCTACATCAATCTTAGCAAATGGAGCCCCAATTGGTACCGTCGCGCGGCCTACGGGTCTAAGTGTATCAGGACATAACGTTAACAATGTAAGTATAAAATGGAATACGTTTACCTCATATGCCTTTTTCGAGTATCCACCAGGAGTAATAGGTATAACTCAATTTAATGTTGGACTGGATTTGTCAATGAATACATCAGGCACGGGTAATGAAGTAAGTGTGAATGCTTTTAACTACGAGGTGCAAAGTCTCCAAAATGGCCTTCAAGTTAATAATTTTCAGAACACTAAATATTGTTCTAATACATTTAGTGGTTTGGGGGTTAGCAAAGGTGTTGATTTTGTTGGAACTTGTACAGGTACAGATTTCACCGGAAATGTTTTTAACTACGCTTCAATGTATCCCAATATAGATGGGGGGCTTTCGATGGGACTTAATTTTAGGGAAAATGCAATAATTGGACCTCAGCTTCATAAAGGCAATGAATGGCATAACCTTTTTGGGGTAGAGCCAGGGATTCATGCCAGATGTCAAGGCAACCTCCTATTAAACAAATTCACCGTCCACACTCCTCAGTCTACCTGTGCTGATGAAACCTTTCCTTGTTTCTCTGAGTACCACCCCAGAAAAATACAACCGGACGATATGGACGAGTTCTTTGATATTGATCCATTTGGTATTCCTTCTCCGGGCTGTAATGATGGATTAACCAATCCTGGAGGTACAGATGAATTGGACAGAATAATTGCACAAGGCGAATTCATTCCTCCTGGCGATGACCCGTCTTTAAGTTGGGTGCTTCAGCGATTCCTGTATCAAAAGCTAAAAAAACACCCTAATTTTGTCGTTGAACATGCCTCTTTCTCACCTTTCATGAGCGCCCATGCCAACAGTTCTGTTGGCAAATTCTATGAAGTACACCAATCCATTGAGTCAGCTCTTAAAGCAGAACCAGCTATTGATATCCATAGCAAACAAGCGCTTGCCGATATTTCAGCATTGGTGGATTCCATTGTCAACATTGATGAGGCCATCGGACAAGAAGGAGCCACGGAAGCCTTGGTTCAAATCAAGGAAGACCTGATGGACCAAATTCATAACCTGCATTGGGCATACGATAGTCTTAATTCCGTTTATAATACACAGGTCATTGCAAACCTGCAAAATGCATATAATCAGAACGAGGCCATACCTGTATTGCAAAATTATGAGGTCAATGAAAAAACAGTGAACCAGATATACCTGCTTTCCATGATGCAGCAAGGGGGTAAACTCACGTTGAATCAAGTCGCGATACTGGAGGCCATAGCCCAACAAGACCCGAAAACGGGCGGGCCGGCGGTACATGCAGCATCCTTGTTGCTTCCTGATTGTAACGGGCTGAATACCCAATATGCGATTCCGAACTCAGGCATACTACCCGAATACGCTCAACTTTCCGAAGATATAAAAGCCAATGACCTGCTCTCAAATCATTCAAATAAAATTTCAGTTTTCCCCAATCCGGCAAACTCCTCTTTTACTATTCGGAACCTGAACGGGACTGATGGAACCCTGTTCCTGGCCGATATGACCGGTAAAGTATGGGCGCAGTATCCCACTTTCGGAGAAGAAACACAAATTGACATTGAGGCAAATATCCCTTCCGGAGTTTATCTGCTCAGAGTGGTCATGGATGACGGCACGTTGTTTGTTGAAAAACTGATCATTCAGCGCAAATAATTTTCTCAATGATGCAGCCTGTCGGATACGCGGCAGGCTGCCTTAATTTTTATAGTCATGAATAAAAGTATATACATACTGTTTACAGCCTTGGTTTTATCATCATCCCTTGCCGGGCAGGAAAAGAGGGGATATCAATGGATAATGGGCGGGAACTCAGTAGGGAGTGGAGTAAGAATGAACTTTAATTCTACTCAAGTTTCAATTTTTTATGAACAAACAGGGATAAAAATGGAAGGCTCGAACACGAGCATGTGTGATGAGGAGGGCAACCTGCTTTTTTATTCGAACGGTTGCGTGATCGTTAATGCTATGGGTGAAGTGATGCAAAATGGAGACAGCATCAACCCCGGTATCATTCAAAACTTTTATTGCCCCTTTGGGGGAAGCCCGATTGGACAGGGGGTGGTAGCCATACCCGCACCAGAAAGTGAGTCCCTCTATTATGTTTTCAACCTTGATTTCGATTTTTCCTATTTGGAAGACACTTCGTTTTTAGGTGTCGCTCCCCAAAGGCTTTATTATCAAGTAATAG
>JABWAJ010000265.1 GCA_013361075.1 Saprospiraceae bacterium
AGCACCTGTGCATGGTCTCCGGCATCACTGAGTTCCTTTATTTTTTGACGGTTCTCTGCCAGCACTTTCTCAATTTTCCGCAGTTTAAACCGGGTAAGGGCCTGTCGGCTATCATCTTCAAAATTGGTTTCCGGCGATTTTTGCCACCGGAGGTGGATATCCCATTTTTTTTCCCAGTTTTCACTGTATTCATAGGGAGAAGTAAGAGATCCCAGGGCAAAGTTTTTGATCTCAGCATCTTCATGCTGGAGAAAAAACTGCTGTGTGACCGGCTTTTTTTCGATTACCAAAGCCCATACGGATTTAGCAATACGGCCGTACAGGGGGTTGTCAAAATGATCAAGTACCTCTTCTATATTCCCAATAATGTATTGCGCTATGGTGATTTGTGCTGCTTCATCCAGCCATTCATTTCCTGCAACAACTAAAATCCGGGCAATGTCTTTTTCCTGAAAATCATCTCCTGTAGCCAGGGATTCTTGTTGCTTCAATTCGGCAGGTTCCCGCTGTGTTATTCCCGCCGCTTCCAGTTCTCCAGGCGTCGGCGGTGGCATCCCTTTCTCTGCGACAGCTTTATTGACCTGCTGCATGACGAGCTTGTTCATCTCATTCACCAGTACCTGCTCGCTTACCTGTGCAATACGGCTGCATTCCCGAATGTAAACCATGCGTTTAATAGGATCGGGTATTTTGGCAATGCTACTGATGATGTCTTTGATGACATGCGATTTTTTGACCGGGTCATTTCCGGCTTCTTTCATCAGCAAATCTGCTTTGAAAGCAATGAAGTCCTGCGAAGCTTGTGAAATAAAGGTTTTAAACACTTCGACTCCTACCTGTTGTAAATAGGAATCAGGGTCTTCGCCGTCCGGAAGCAACACAATCCTGACGTTTAAATCCTGCTCAAGCAAAATGTCAACGCCGCGCAGGGCCGCTTTGATTCCTGCAAAATCTCCATCGTACAGGATCTTTACATTTGGCGTATAGCGCCGGATCAGGCGGGCTTGTTCCACCGTGAGTGAAGTTCCGGAAGAAGCTACCACGTTTTCAATGCCCGATTGGTGTAGCGAAATGACATCGGTATAGCCTTCAACCAAAATGCACTCGTCTTCCTGACGAATGGCCCTTTTTGCAAAAAAAGCGCCGTAAAGGGTTTTGCTTTTGTTGTAAATCTCCGTTTCCGGGGAGTTGATGTATTTAGGTGCCTTGACATCCTTGACCAAAATACGTCCAGCAAAGGCTATGATTTTTCCGGAAAGGTTGTGGATCGGAAAAATGACACGGTCGCGAAAAAAATCCCGGTCGTATTGGGTGGTTAACCCCACATTGCGCAGAAATTCAATATTATAACCCATGCCTACCGCTTTGGTCGTTAGCGCATCGGGTTGGTTAGGGGCAAAGCCCAGGCCAAAGTGACGAATGGTCTCGTCCCGGAAGCCACGCTCTTTGAAATAGCTTTTACCAATGCTTTTACCGCGGTCTGTTTCAAACAATTGCTCCTGATAAAAATCAGCAGCGTATTGATTTACAATGTATAAGCTGTCGAAATGCTGCTTTTCTGCGAGGACTTCCTGCGAAACAGCCGTTTCTTCCACTTCAATGTTGTACTTTCTGGCTAAGTACAACAGCGCTTCTCCAAAAGTAAAATGTTCGTGTTCAATCAAAAACTGGACCGCATCTCCGCCTTTTCCACAGCCAAAACACTTGAATATGTTTTTTGAAGGAGAAACATTGAAGGAGGGTGTTTTTTCATTATGAAAAGGACACAACCCGATGAGGTTTACCCCACGGCGTCGCAAGTTGACGAAGTCCTGGATAACTTCCTCAACCTTAACCGTATCGAGTATTTCCTGTACACTTTTTTGAGAAATCACGGCGTTGTGTTTCCACAAATATAATCAATCCTGAAAGATAAAAAACTCAGCAGCCTGCGGGGTGAAGTGAATATTGCGCACAAAATCCGGACTCCGCTTCAAAACAATGGGGACCGTTGTTTTCCCTTCCCGGAGTTGTACGCTGCCAATGTCCACCTCAAGTCTAAACGCTTTGGCATCCAATGTATTATAAAAGCTAAGCCCTACCGTACATTCCAATTTGATTTTATCCGGAAACACCCGGACGCTGTCTGGTGCATTGATGATGGTGAGCGGCACAAACAGGGCTTTGGCGGTGTATGCTTCTACGTCAATAAAAGCCCTGACTTTCGATGTTTCGAGCAAAATACCCTTCGGTGGCTGACGCAAAGCAAGATCAACACGGATGCTGTGTTTCAGATCGGACAAAACCAATGAATCTGTTGGCCACGAATGGATGCCATCAAGCTGGGTTGCGGGGCCACTGATCAGAATACTGTCTGGTTGCAAATGGATGGGTTCTTTCAACTGGTATTGGGAAGCAAAATCCAGATGGGCATTTACTTCCAAAGGGATTTTTTTATAAATTTCGTCTTCCAATTGTATGAGGATCTGATCGCAATTGACATCAATGATCCGAAGTGCTGCGGAGGACAACTTTTTCTGGATATCCTGGCGTAATTGCCCTGAACTGATTGATATCTGGTCGCTGTTTGCTGCATCATAAGCAACCCTGATTTGCTTTCCAGCCAGGTGCTCCCCCAATAACTGCCAGCCCGTACCCTGCAATTGAACGGCCAGGTTTCCCGGAGGCGGGGCAGAAAGTGTTTTGTTAACAGGCGTCCGGATAGAGACGTAAACTTCTTTAGTGGTTCGGTAAGTTTGAGAAAGTTTGACCAGCAACCAGAAAAACAGAGCTATTCCCATACAACTCAACAGAATAGCCCTGTCTTTACCAATGCGCAGTTCTTCCCAGCGGAAGCGGGAAGTGGCTCCCAGCGATTTAAACATAGTCTGGAATTTGCGCATAGACATGAATAAACCCGGCAGGCAGTATTTTTGGCGCCTCCGTTTGTTCCATTTAACTCACAATCAGCTTGTCAGAGGAAGATTTCAGCCAGTCTGTCATTTCTTTGGAAATCACATTTTTCGTGACGCGGATATAGGTTTTGTTGCTAATTTCCAGCGTAACGATGTTGGCTTCTATTTTGTAGATTTTACCGAGTATGCCGCCATTTGTCACGACTTCATCATCTACTTTTAGCGTTTCCAAAAACGAGCGTTGTTCGCGCTGCTTTTTATTTTGCGGGCGCAAAAGGAACAACCAGAAGATCAGCATCATAGCGCCGATAAACAGCAAATTGATGGTACCTGCTGAGCCACTCTGAAGTAAAATAAGACTTGTACTCATTGAGAATTGGTTTATGTAAAATTGCTGAATTTCGTTCAATTGCCGATGTTTCCCCTGTTTTATTGGGGACTGGCATTTAAGGCGTTTTTGCCACGGACAACACCAACCAACTGCACGACAGTCGTTGACGGGTAAGTGTTGGCGGTAATGGTGACCGGCTTTTTTTGCAAATTATTTTTCCCGTTGGTATCAAATTTTACATTGATTTCACCACCCTGGCCGGGAGCGATCGGGTCTTTCGGCCAGACCGGTACAGTGCAGCCGCAGGTAGACCTGGCGTCGCTGATCAGCAACGGTACTTTGCCGGTGTTTTTGAAACGAAAAACATGCTCCACAATTTTTCCTTCATCCACATCCCCAAAATCGAATTTGGTTTCCTCAAAAGTTATTTTTGCAATGTTAACCGTATCAACGGGCGTATTGGCGCTAACGGGGTTGCGGACGATAGCGGAATTGGATGCGCCTTCCAGTTTTATTTCCTCCAGGCTTTTTCCCGGATTGCCGCCTTCAGGGGTGCAGGAAAATATGCTCAGTATCATCAGGGCAAAGAGCATTCGAATGTGCATGATCACTTCTGTTTATGGATAAAATCATTGCAAAGGTAGCGCTTTCCCGGCAATTGAACACGGGCATTTTCGGGCGTTCTTGCTACCAAACCAATATTTTTTTACCTTGCAGGTAACATAATGTCAAAATGACTGCTTGTAGGTCTTCTTTTCGGCATGTTTGTTTTTTTGCCTGATTTTCATGAAAGGCATCTTGTTCAACCAATCAAAAATCCGCCTTTGTGACGTTCCGCATCTTCCTTACCGGCTTTATGGGAAGTGGTAAAAGCCATACCGGCCGCCTGCTTGGTGAAGCACTGGGCATACCCTTTGTGGATTTGGATGACTGGATTGAAAAGCAGGAAGGCCAAAGCATTGCTGAAATTTTTGCGGCCTCAGGAGAGGCTGCTTTTCGGAAAATTGAGCAGAACGCACTCCGGTCCATGCACAACTTTGACTTCGTCATTGTGTCTTGTGGTGGCGGAACGCCTTGCTTTTTCGACAACATGGACTGGATGAAGGAACATGGAATCACCGTTTATTTACAAATTCCGGCTGCAGAGTTATGCAGGCGCCTGATCCCTGAGATGGCTCATCGCCCCCTTCTCAAAGGCTTAAACGAACTGACTATGTTGCCTTTCATCGAAGAAAAACTGGCCCTGAGAGAACCGTATTACCTACAGTCACAAATCATTACAGATTCGCCGGGGGCGCTTATTGAAATCCTGGCGGAATTGAACCGGCAAATCAGACGACTGGTCTCAAAAAATGATCCTGAAAAGTAAACCCGGAAAGTCAACAGGAGTCAAATCCGCTCCCTGCCTGATGGCTTGATCAAACCTTTAACAGGTGCCATTGCTTCGAATTCAAATATCTGAGCGATAAAATGATCATGACGATCCAGTAAAAAATTTCGGTAGCCCATGCCCAGAACAAACCACCGGAAGTGTAATTGACTTCGATGTAAATGTAAACCAGGTAACCAATGGCGCATACCGTTTGAATCTTCAACCCATAGTAGGTAGCTCCCGTACCGGCAAGACCGTTAAACAGCACTCCTCCAAATGAAAAGGTCGTCAAAATGACCAGCAAGAGATAAAAAATGGGTTGCGCATCGGTGATCAGAGACATATCCTGGGAACCCAGCAGCGGATAAAGCATTTGTTGTGGAAATACTACCATCGGGATGGTCAGGGCCATGGTCACTCCCCAGCACAGCAATGCCGTTTTGCGGATAACCGGAACAACAGCCTGTCGCTTTTGTTGCCCAATCAGGTTGCTCACCATTGTATTTACTCCGGAAGCAAAGCCCCAGCAAGGAATGGACAAAATAAGGTAAACCATGCGCACCAGGTTGGTAATGGCCAATTCGCGTTCGCCAAGATTTTCCACAATACCAAAAAAGAAAAACCAACTCCCCAGTCCCACAAAAGCCTGAACTACAATGGGAAAAGCAAGACTATACTGCTGCCGGATAAGGGCCATGTCGATATTGGGCAGCTTAAAAAGATGGTACTCGTGGGCATGTTTGTCAAACAGTATGTAAATGACAAAAATGACAAAAGCGACCACTTCTGAAATGCTGCTGGCCAAAGCTGCACCGCCAATGCCCATCTCAGGGAACCCCCAATGTCCAAATACAAAACCATAATTCAGAACGATGTTCACTACGGCAAGAATGAGCGTATCTACAATAATGAATGCTGTACGGGCCACACCAGTGTACAGGGCAATTATGGCTACACCTCCATAAGAAAAAAAGACCCCCCAGGATCGGTGGTGCAGGTATTCGAGACTTTTTTCAAAAATTACAGGAGAGTCAACAATCAGAGAAAAGAAGTAATAGCAGCCAAAGCGCATGAACAGGAACATCACGAGGGCAAGCGCCAACTCAAAATAGAGCATAGAATAGAAGCACCGCCCAACTTCTTCGAGCCTTCGCTCCCCGGCGCGCCGGGCGATCATGATTTGCCCTCCTCTCGAAAAGCCAAATCCTATCGCTGCAATGACCAGGTAAAAAACCCCGACAAAGCCAATTGCAGCAAAATCTTCTTCGCTGCGGTGATACAGGAAGACGCTGTCCGTAAGCGCTACCAGGTTTTGTGCAGCACTGCCAATCATAATTGGCGCTGAGATACTCCAAATTTGGCGATAAGAGGTTCCGACCCGCATGATGACGCCAAAGGTAAACTTTTATTTGAATTTCCGACAATTGTGGGTGACTTGAGATCCCCCTGCAAAAACCTGAATAGCTCCCAAACAAAGTGTAAGTTTGATGCTGTTTTTTTTGGAAGGTTAAATATTTTCAGATAAATCTTTGTTTGTTATGCACAATTTGAATCCGTTTAATTGCAACACCAAAGCGTTGTTGATGTTCCCGCTTTTGGCGTTATTTGCGGCTTGCAGCAATCAGGAACAACAAGCTGCTTCAACACAACCTGCTACCAGTATGATGTACGAAAAAATGAACCTCCCCACGCCAACGGTTAAAGCCGTGCCTAAGGAGTTGAGCATTCACGGAGATACCCGGATTGATGAATATTATTGGCTGAACGAGCGGGAAAACCCGGAAGTAATCGCTTATCTGAACAGCGAAAATGACTACCGGGAGCAAATGACCTCCCATACGAAAGCCTTCCGGGACAAACTTTTTGAAGAGATCAAAGGCCGGGTTAAACAGGATGATACTTCCGTTCCCTATAAAGAAAACGGATATTTCTACCTTACCCGATACGAAACGGGGAAAGAATATCCGATTTATTCACGCAAAAAAGGCAGCCTCGGGGCCCCCGAGGAAATCATGCTGGATGCCAATGTGCTGGCCAAACCTTATAAGTATTATGCCGTTGGGGGCCGTGCAGTAAGCAGCAACAACAAAATTCTTGCTTACGGAGAAGATACACTTAGCCGCAGGATTTACACCATTCTGTTCAAGGATCTGGAAACGGGAAAGATGCTGAAAGACAAAATTCCCAACACCTCCGGCGGCGCTGTGTGGGCCAACGACAACCAAACCGTTTTTTATTCGGTGAAAGACGCCTCGCTCCGGGCCTACAAGATCTACCGCCACCGCCTCGGCACGCCCGCTTCGCAGGATGTGGAGATATACCACGAAAAGGACGAGACTTTCGGCGTGGGCATTGGAAAGACCAAGTCGAAGAAATACCTCGTCATCGCCTCCTATCAGACCGTCTCGACAGAATTCCGCTACCTCGACGCCAACGATCCCGAAGGCGCATTCAAGGTCATACAACCCAGAGAGCGCGACCACGAGTACATGGCCGACCACTACGGCGACTCCTGGTACATCCGCACCAACTGGAACGCCAAAAACTTCCGGTTGATGAAGACGCCGGAGGGCAAGACCGGCAAGGAAAACTGGACCGAAGTGATCGCCCATCGCGAAGATGTGCTGATCGAAGGCATGGAGCTGTTCAGCAAATACCTCGTGCTCGAAGAGCGGCAAAACGGCCTGCTCCGCCTGCGCGTCAAGCCCTGGCAGGGAGGAGAAGAGCATTACGTCGATTTCGGGGAAGAGGCCTACACCGTTTTCCCCACCAGCAACTACGACTTCGACACCGACCTCATCCGAGTCAACTATACCTCGCTGACTACGCCCAGCTCGGTATACGACTACAATATGCAAACCCGCAAACTCACCCTGCTCAAAGAGCAGGAAGTGGTAGGCGATTTCGATAAAGACAACTACCACACCGAGCGCCTCTACGCTACGGCCCGCGACGGCGTCAAGGTGCCGATCTCGCTGGTGTACCGCAAAGGCTTCAAAAAGGACGGCACGGCCCCTCTCCTGCTCTAT
>JABWAJ010000266.1 GCA_013361075.1 Saprospiraceae bacterium
AAATTGAGTACCGCAACAAACAAGGTAAACATCGTCATGCTCAGGGAGAAGAAAAAATAAAGGTCGTACATCGTTCGGTTGATGCCACCGAGTGTGTACGTCATCATTAGTTCGAAGAGCTGGCGTTCGGTGTCGTTTCCTCCGACAGGTTTTTGAAGCAAGCTGAGGCTGTGCAGGAGTGCCGTGGCGATCAGTGCCCACGAGCCTGTTTTGAACCAAAATTTGTAATTTTTCAGCATGTGGAATTTGTTTTGCATGAGAAAACAAGCAAGCATAAAAAACAAATATAAGCTCATTTTTTCAACGAGGACCTTTGAAAAACGGGCAGACCATGCAGTCAGAAAGGGATAAAAATGAGAGGTCAGATTACATTCACTTCCGGGGTCAGCCTGATGCCAAATTTTCGGTCTACCGAGTCCATGATGTCTTGAGCCAGTGCGTAAATTTCATGGCCATTGGCATCCCCATAATTGACCAAAACAAGGGCTTGTTTTTCATAACACCCTGCATCCCCGGTGCGTTTGCCTTTCCAGCCGCATTGTTCAATTAACCACCCTGCCGGTATTTTTTGGCGGCCATCCCCGGTTGGGAAATGGACAATACTGGGGAATGCTTGCTGTAAAGCAAAAAACTGCGTTTCTTCTATTTCCGGATTTTTAAAAAAACTGCCGGCATTGCCCAGTCGGGCAGGGTCAGGAAGTTTCGAAGACCGTATGCGGATTACGGCTTCGCTGATGGCCGCAATGTCGGGATGGGCGATCCCCATTTCTTTTAGCGTATCCTGAATGGCCCCGTAGGTTGTCTTTAGCTGGTGCCTGGTTTTGGTAAGCCGGAAGGCTACTTTGACAATGCAGTATTGGCCTGTCAACTGATTTTTGAAAATGCTGTCGCGATAACCAAAGTGACAGTCGGCTGCCCGAAAAGTCCGGATCACACCGGTGGCCAGTTCAAGGGCTTCGAGGTATTCAAATACATCCTTAATTTCAACACCATACGCGCCGATGTTTTGAATGGGGGCTGCACCAACCGTTCCAGGGATCAGGGACAGGTTTTCTATCCCTCCGTACCCCCCTGATACGCACCATTGCACAAAATGATGCCAGACAACGCCACCGCCTGCCGAAACGACAATGGCATCATCGGTTTCCGACTCAATCTGAATGCCTCCGATTTCGTTTTTTGCGACAAGCCCGGGGACATCCCTGGTGAGCAGCAGGTTGCTGCCGCCGCCCAGAATAAAAGCGATGGGAAGGCGGGCAGACAATACCCCATGCAGGGCCTCAGTGCTGTTAAAGGTGGTGAACCATTGCGCCTTGGCTTCTACTCCAAAGGTATTGTATGCCCGGAGGGATTGGTGTTCTAAAATCTTAATGTCTCCCACGTTAGTCCCAAATCTGTCTGCCAGAACGATTGATCATGGTGGAACTGGCTTGTTGCACGCCCATGATCACCATATCCTGCACATTTACATGCGCCGGGCGCGAAGCCATGTAGAAAATGGCGTCGGCTATGTCGGTTGCATTGAGTGGTTTGAAATCTTCGTAAATTTTGGATTTGTCGGCATCGCCGTCAAAACGGACCAATGCAAATTCGGTATCTTCCACATGCGCCGGACTGACCTGACTAACACGGATGTTGTGGGTATACAAATCGTAGCGCATGCCTTTAGTGAGGGCGTACACAGCCGCTTTTGTTGCAGAGTAAACATTGCCGTTGGGGTACATCTCATTGCCTGCATTGGAACCGACATTGATGATATGGCCGCTGCCCCGTGCCACCATAATCGGCGATACCATGCGCGTCAGGTAGAGCAGGCCTTTGATATTGGTATCAATCATTTCTTCCCAATGTTCGAGGTCTCCCTCATGGATACTGCTCAGGCCCTTTGCTTTTCCGGCATTGTTGACTAAAATATCAATCTCCCGCCAGACACCCTGAAGGCTGTCTATGGCAGCTTTGGTCGCTTCTGCGCTTCGGATGTCGAAAGCGAGAATCTCTACCTCTGCCTGGTATTCTGTTTGCAGCAAGGCCTGAACTTCCCGCAGCCGCTCTATGCGCCGGCCGGTAAGGATCAACCGGTAACCGTTTTGTGCAAAAATCAGGGCAGTAGCTTTGCCGATGCCCGAAGTAGCACCTGAAATCAAAACTGTTTTATCCACCTTGGCAGGCAGAGCAGGAGGGGTTTCTTTCGCAACCTCTTCAGCAGCAGCTTCCTGGGCCTCCAGTTCTTGCTGCTCCCGTTCTTCAAGGAGGGCCTCTAAGCGGGCGATATTGGCCTTGAGCGCTTCGAGTGCGTCTTTTTCAAAAGAACCGTGGCGCTCGGTTTCTTCCGGCTTGTGGTAATAAAAAGCCTGGTCGTTTTGCTCCGTTTTTAGCTCCGGATTGTTTTCTGCTGCTTTCAGGTAAGCTTCATAGGCTTCTTTTTTCTTATCCTGCGCATAATATAAAAGCGCCAGATCATACCAGGCAAAAGGATGGTCTGCCTGCAAGGCCAACGTTTTGTGGAAATACCGGGCTGCTTTTTCCGGCTCATTGAGCACTTCGGCCTGCAACAAGGCATACTGGTATGCCGCGTCGGCATTTTCGTCATCCTTTTTATAAGCTTTTTTGAAGGCACGGGCAGCGGCAGCAGATTCATCCGCAAAATGCTGGATCAGCAAGTTGCCCAACCGGTAATAGACTTGTGGGTAATCGGCATTAACCGCAGCTACTTTTTCATAATGCGTTCTTGCCAAAGCAAAATTCCCTTCGCTTTCTGCAATTTCAGCAGCGAGGAAATTGGCGTCTTCATTCTCCGGATCGGCATGAAGCAAAATATCCAATTGTTCTTTAGCACCTTCCCGGTTGTCTCCTTTTTGAGACAACATCAGCGCGTAGTGATAACGGAGCAACTCCTGTGAAGGATACATGTCCACGGCTTCGGCCAGTTTCGTGATGCCTTCCCCTGCCCGGCCATCGTCGGCCAGACTCCATGCCTCCTGGAATAGTTGAATCATCGCTTCATCCGAAAGCCCTGCTTCAGCAACAGGAGCTTCGGGTGTTGTGGCAGCTTCTTCAACAGCTTCTTCGGTTTCCGGTACTAACTCAATGGTGTCTTCCGGAGTTGGGGCTGCATCTTCTTCGACTACAGGTTCAGCCTCTCCGGCAGTTATGGCAGCGGGTTCTTCCGGTGCAGGCTCAGCAGCAACGGGGGGTACCTCTGATTCCGGCTCTTCCGGAGTCACCGGCAATTGGCTTATGCCTGGAATACTACCCAGGTCAACCATAAGGTGGTCTGCATCAGTTTCTTCTTCGGCGATAACCGGCTCGGCGGCAGCAGGTTTGTTCTCAGGTGCTTCCTGAACCGGGGCAGCAGCAGCCCGCTCACGGCGGAACCGTTCCCAACCCGTGCGATCTTCCAGAAAGGTGAAAAATGCTTCGTAATCTTTGGCCACAAACGCCGGGTATTCCAGATGGTCAATGCTTCTGAGCGAACGCAGGTATTCGCCAACGTCGCTTGAAATATCGCGCATGGTACTCAGGTGGGCGTTGAATGCGGTTTCGTCAAGGTCGTGCAAATGCCGCTTTTGACGACGCAAATCCAAATATTGGTCCTGCCAATAGTTGATGTACTGGATGATGTCGCTCACCCGGTCGAAACGCGTTGAAACGTTGATGAATGCACCGGTTTGTTCATCCCGGGTTCTGCCATCGGCTACTACCGGAAGCAATTGATTGCGCTTGTTCTGCAAAAACTGCAATCCCTGCGCCATGCATTGCGGGGATTTCAGAAAATTATCGGTTACCAGCAGAATAATGGGGCCGTTAAAAAACTGGAGTTGCTCGGCTAAGGACTTTTCTTTCGATCCATAAAAATGTTCGAAACGGCCTGTGTAGCCACTCAACTGTTGCTCAATACTTTCTGCAAGAGCAATATTGTCAATGTTATAGGCTAAGGCAATGCTTTTGTTGCTCATGTTTTACTGTTTGTTTGAATTCGCTTCGTTGAGTAAGTTGGATACAAATGTGTGAAAATCGGTTTTGAACGCTTCGTGCTGACTGGTTGCCGGGCCGGAAAAACCGGTATGAATGCGCCGTACCTTGTCGTTTCGGTCAATAAAAATCGTCGTAGGGTAGGAGAGGACCTGATTCAGCATGGGCAAGGCCAATGCGGCTTTTTTCTTATCGGAGGACCCCGCGTGCAGTACTTCGTATGGGATGTTTAGTCGTTTTTTGTACGTTTGAATGGCTTTCATGGCTTTTCCGGCGTCCTCATAGCGCTCGAATGCCAAACCAATGACCGCCAGATCCGGGTTGGGATTTTCTTTCAGGTAGTTGAGCAAAAACCGCGTTTCATCCATGCAATTCGGACACCAGGTGCCCATCAACTGAATGATTTTGACTTTATTGCGATAAGCAGGATCGTCCAAAGAAATGGTTTTTCCTTCCGTATTTTTGAAGGCAAAACTGAATTTGTCATAACCCGGTTTAAGGAAGGTCAACTGGTCGGGGTTGGCCAACTGAAAGTCCGGATTCCTTTTTGCTTCCCAGAGGGTTTTGTAGTGGGTGCCCGACCGGAAGGAGCCGATCAGGGTGCCATCTTCCAGGATTTTTGCTTCGTAAAGGTAGGCATGCGAGCCGTCAAAGCACGAGAGATAGGCTTTATTGGCCTGAACTGTTCCTTCTAGAAAACGATGGTCGCCGGTTTCTGTCAAAAAAGTCCCGGTCAGGTAATTGCCTTTTTGAACAAATTCTCCAATGGCTTTGAATGGATGGTCGGTTTCCGTTTCCATGGTCACCTCCCACTTCCCGCTCAGATCGGCAGCCGGCGTTTTCTGCAGCGTGGTGAAGCGGTGCCCCTGCCCGTGTTTGGCTAAAAAAGGAATTTTGTAATCCTTTTTATTGGCGACCACCCAATCGCCCTGCATCACATTGCCCTCACTGAACACCCGGATGTAAGAATCGTATTCCGGAAACCGGATAAGGATGGTATCACGCGCTGAACGTTTGTCACGCCCCATGCTGATGTCATCAACCTTGATCCGCTCGTCGCCATTGATGATTTCAAGATAAAAACTTTGATCGGGATTGTATTTGACCTCGAAGGTGAAGGGAAGTTCGCCCTGTGTGACTTCCTCAAACTTTAGGTTTAGCTTTTCCGGCAAGGGTTCGCCACGCGGATTTGGCGTAATGAATTCCGGGTCGAGTTTGAGTACCGCACGCCAGATTCCCGGAGCGATCCCGGGGAAAGGATGATCGGCGACCAAACAGCTATTGAACAATAAAATGAAAAGTGCAAGAATCGGTGTAATGGATTTCATAATGCTTTTAATCCGACTTTTCGCCTACAAACTGCTGTTCTTTGTATTTGAAAAGAATATTAAACGTTGTCAGGCTGCCGTATATGCGCGTGATGTACTGCTGAAGGTTAATTTTTTCTTCATCGCTCAAAGCGTTGTTGGCATTGATGCGTTGTTCCATCACCCGAACCCGGTCCCTTACCATAACGATTTTATGGAAAAAAGTTTCAATGGGGACCTCTTTTTCTTTTAGCGCGGGGTCGTCCGGGCGGAGGATCATCTTGCCGTTTTTCCAGCGGTCGTGGAGTGGAACTTCTTCACTGATGTCTGAAAAAGCCCGCAAAACCTTAATCAACGATTTTTCTGCTTCAGAAAAAGAAACCGCTTCTTCGGGCGGAATGGCATCAATGATTTCCCACTTGTCGTACTCTTTCCCAACTTGTTTGATGCCATACAGCATGAAACAAACTTCGTAAGCTGCCCGGTGCAGGCGAATGACCACGCCGTCGCCGTAAGCCGGGTGGCGCACTCTGGATCCGATACCTAATGATTGAGCTGACATATCCTTATGTATAAGCAATTGATTGATTTTTGTTGCAGATTGGACGCCAAAAATAGAGATTTTCCGGATAATTTACTCCGGAAAATCAAAGTTGGGTAACTATCCGGTCCCTAAAGCAAGGGATAATAATTACTTTATCTAAATTTTTATTTACTCAGTTAAAATTTTCTTTTAATTAAAAATAACAAAATAAAGAGCAACCCATAGGGATTGAAAAGAGAACCCGCGTTTGCTTTGAAGTTTCGGATTGAATAAAAGGACTCCAGTTGCCTCAACTCATACTACTGGACATTTTCAAGAATCAGAGGGAATCGGCTCGCTGTGGGTTGGATTGCGGGTTAGGGCGCCTATTTTTGCCTTTCAGGCACCTTTGTGCAGGTTGAATAATGAACATCAGCCAGATACACCTGTGCCTTTAACATGAAAACCAGGCAAAAATCACAAATGCACAAGCAAAATATGCACTGCCTACGCTCGGCGGTAAAAAGTTTAGTAAACGTCATGTTGACAAAAATGTCCAGTAGTATGGCCTCAACTACCTTGGGCGAACATTTTCCTGATTGTTCATCTCCCTTTCAGGAAAACCAAATTTCTGATAAATCAAATCTTGCTCTTTAGGAGAAAGGAAGCCATTACTAAGCGGGATACCTGCTTTTTTAGCCATCTGTTTAACGTCCAGCAGCTTATGTTAAACTCATTTGCTATTTCTTGACGAGATCTGACTTTTACTTGTTTTTCCATCGGTCGTTTTTTTATATATGGTTATTTTACAGTTAATATATCTATAATTGATTAGTACTAATTGGTCGTATGCTAAAAGGCTTTGCTATAGGCAAGTAAAGACTTTTAACATACAAAGAAGGGAGCATTTTGAGACCTTCCTCTTTGTAAATTTTCAGCATGTGTTTGTTCTATTGTTTTGATTGCTCGCAGGCGTGAGATTAAACCTACGTTTGAGCAGTTGGCGTATTGCAATGCTTTATAAAAAGCTAAGGAAAGATAAGGCGGAAGGGATTAATTTCAAATTTTTTTGAAAATTTAACTATTTTGTTGGCGATATGGTTCTTGAATTAGCCCATAACAATATGTATTTGATAAGAAATATAGACATCACAAACGTCTAACAAAAATGGCTTCGAATCAGATACAGGTAATTACCACACGTTTCGCATTGCAAAATATAGCAGAGCGTTTTAGCAAAGGAAAGTGGACCAGGGAGACGACCAATTGGATATTTATTTTAACTCTTTTTCAATCAGGAATTCTAAATTTTCAATACGCCCAAGCCCTGATGCAATTACTTCCCTGTTTTTGTTAAGCAAAATCATTGTTGGATAACCTTTGATGTCTAAAGTCTTTGAATAGACTTTTTCTATAAAATAGTTGGTATACTGTATACCGATTTCGTTTAATTTCCGCGCAACGGAAGCCTTGTTTTCAATATCCTGGCAATTGATTCCGATAAGCTTCAACCCTCTTGGCCCATATTTCTTTTCCAAATTTTGCAAATATGGCATTGCCTTAATGCAGGGGGGGCATGACATATACCAAAAATCAATCAAAAGAAGTGAACTATCAAGCCTCTCCAGCATGGTGGTATCACCTGTGGGCAGAATTAAAGGGGATTTGACGAGTAAATTTGCGAATTTTTGATCGCGCAATGGCTCTGAAATAGATTCTGGTTTTGGCTCTAAGGGCTTTGGGGGGATAAAATTAAATCCTTTTTCAATATAGTAACGGGGAGATAAAACGGAATCCGGGAGTGCCTTA